>NZ_JBQTGJ010000006.1:0-195150 GCF_052400685.1 Geofilum sp. OHC36d9 | reverse complement strand
TACCAGAGATTATAGAGGATAACAAGGTTAATTAGAAGGAGTAGTTGTAATGAAGTAAAACCACACGAGGGGACTCGTGCGGCAGCAGGGGGCTGCGTCGAAGTCTTTATGTGGCTACGTTGAAGTCTTTATGTGGCTACGTTGAAGTCTTTATGTCGTTGCGTCGAAGTCTAGATGTCGTTGCGTCGAAGTCTAGATGTCGTTGCGTCGAAGTTTAGATGTCGTTGCGTCGAAGTCTAGATGTGGCTGCGTCGAAGTCTTGATGTCGTTACGTCGAGGTCTTGATGTCGTTACGTCGAAGTCTTGATCTCGCTGCGCTGAAGTCTTGATGTCGTTTCTCACGTCGGTTGGAATGACTGCTTATGCTAATTTAGTACCTGTTTTAAAGGTTGAGTTATTAACATTAAATTGGAAAACGATTGAGTGAGTGGCCGGAGGCCTGGGTGAACGATACTCAAACACATTAATCATCACCGGAGTCATCATCGATGCCGCAGTGTAAAGACGCACAGCCGTGCATCTTCATATTGGCGCTTATGGCACCAATGGCCTAACCAATTGCAAGTTCTTGCAAACAGAAATCCTGTTTCTTTCTGCATCGCCAAACAGAAATAAAAAAAGCGATCTTGGTGGATCGCTTAATATTATCTAAAAGAAAAGGAATCTTTTTTTATTACGATTATTAGGCCTGCGGTTTACAGCCTTACGCCTTGACGGCTGATAGTATCTACGTGTTTTATTGTAGCTTTGTCGGTTGAACCTTGAATCGTTTCTAAACGCACTTTCCTTTATCGTATATACCACCCCGGCAGTTAATGTATAATACACATCATACGGCTCAGTGGTGTGTATATTCCCGTTTGGGTATGAATCCTGCCACGTATCGTGTGCATCCAGTTGATCTGTAAATGGTAAGGCTCCGTGAAATTCTATATTGGCACTAAAATCAGGGTTAATCCAGATGTTAATTCCTCCGCCACCTGAAATTACGGGTGCTATTCCGCTTGCACTCCGCCATTCTTCGCCAGGATCAGCCCCTGGAGTCGAGAAACTTGCCGGTCCCCATAGTTCTGTGCTGTTAAAATATACAACTCCAAATTGTGCCAATACGTATGGTTGTAATGTTCTTTCCTTAAAATAACCGAGTATATGATTTAATGGTCTATAGGTTCCGCCTATCATAAAGTCAGCATATGTGTTAGTGAAAGTAGCGTATGCTGTATTCAGTACCGGAAAGATCTGTTCTCCCTTCATTTGTCCGCCGACCAATGATGCCCGTAATGAGAATAGTCCTGTCATTTCACGGTCAACGGTAACACCAAATGAATAACTGGCACGGGATTGATCCACCAAGTCGCCATAAAACAAATTTACGCCTCCTTTGGGAATGACAGAAAGTCCCGACGCCCAATCAAACGAGCCAGCTCTTCTGAACTGGCTGTACGCTCCGGCCCCAAAACCAATAATTAGAAGAAATATAAGAAGTAAATGTTTCTTGATTGCGCGCATAATATGGTTTTAATTTTGGGCTACGAAAATCGATGTAAATTTGGTGAAAACTTCATTAATTTAAAAGCCAATTTGCTATATTTCTTTGTTTTTAAAACATTTTTTTCGTATTCTGTGAGTTTACTATCCCTTTTTCGGTAATATATGCTGTTTGGTTACACTATGTGTAGAAATTTTTTGAATAAGTTTGATGTTGCCACTTAATTTGTATCAGAAAGAAAAGGCTAATGCTAATTAAAATAATTTTTAGTTGCTATAATATTTTTCTGGTTAAGAATATTTTTTCCTTCTGCGGAGAATGAGAACTCTAACTCCTCTACATAATTTGATTCAATCACTCTTCGAACAATTTTCATTGTGCTGTTAAGCATTTTGTTCGACTCGGTAAATGGCTCTTCAGCAATAATGATTGATGTAGGGAGCCATCGTTGCGGAAACATTGTCTCTAATTTTCCACCCTTTTTAAATTGGTTTAACTCATCTTGTATGGTTTTGAGGACGAAAATGGCTTTTTCATCTTCAGTATCGAATTTTTGCTGTTTTATTAATCGCCTCAGGCCATCTGCCGATGGAACTGCAATTGCTACAGTGAAAGGACTTTGGTTATTAAATAACATAAATTGATCGATGAGCGTGCAGGTGTCCACAACTGCTTCCTCAATGCCTTCGGGACTGTATTTTTCACCATCGTGACCTATTAGCAGACTTTTGAAACGGCCCAATACATACAGGTAGTTGGATTTATCTACATAACCCAGGTCGCCTGTATAGAGCCAGCCGTCTTTAATGGTGTCTGCTGTGGCTGTCGCATTTTTCCAATAGCCCGACATTACATTTTCGCCTTTTACAACTATTTCGCCTGAATGACCTTGCGCTACCTCCTGTCCATTTTCATTGCATATTTTGAGCGCTAAATTTTGAACCACTTTGCCAGAAGAACCCATTTTGTGAAACGTTGGGGTGTTGGCTGATATGATGGGAGCGGCTTCACTTAGTCCATAACCCTGATACATGGGGATTCCGATGGCATAAAAGAATTTTTGGAGTTCTATGTCGAGTAGCGCGCCGCCACCAATGAAAAATTTGAGGTTTCCACCGAAGGCCGTTCTGATGTTTTTAAATAAAATTTTGTCGAATAGATAACCCAGCGGACGGGTTAGCTTTTTTAAACCCCGGCCTTTATTATCTCCGGTTCCGTTATACCAAAAGGCGTGTGCTAAAGCCAACCGGAACAGAAGCCAGGCCATTTTACCTTTGTTTTGTACCCCTTTTTCAATATTTTTTCTGAAATTTTTAGCCAGTGCAGGGACGCTCATCATTACGTGTGGCTGTATTTCAAGAATATTATTGGGGAAATTTTTAAGTGTCTCGGTTGCTGTTTTTCCGGCTTTTACAGCGGCTACCGAGGCGCCTCTGTACATGAAAGCATACAGTGCGGCCGTGTGGGCAAAGGCATGATCCCATGGCAGTACCACTAATGTGCGGAAGTGAGCCGGGATATCAATAAAGCTAAACGCCTGCTCTACATTGGCGGTGTAGTTTCGGTGCGATAGCATAATGCCTTTGGGATCGGCGGTTGTTCCCGAAGTGTATGAAATGTTAGCAATGTCATCGGGCGTTACCTCGCTGATGCGATGATTCAGAATTGAGACATCATTGATAATGACTTCTTCACCTTTTTGAAATAATTGCTCCCATCTGAGTTCATTCTCCAGGGCTTCTGTTTCATCCAGAATAATTACTTTTTCCAGAAGCGGCAATTCTTCTTTTATAACTCTGATTTTATCAAGCTGGAATTCTGAAACAATCACCATTTTGGTGTCGGAATGCTTTAGGCGGAAGACTAAGTCGTTGGCTTCTTCCAATTTTACCGATAGTGGCACATTGATGGCGCCTGCATATAATATTGACAGTTCGGCTATCAACCAATCTTTTCGTCCCTCGGAAAGAAGCGCTATACGATCGCCTTTTTGAACCCCCAGTGATATTAGCCCGGCAGCATATCGTCTGATTTCCTCGTGGGCTTCTTTGTAGGTGGTGGGTTGAAATATGCCGTCCTGTTTTTCCCATATAAGCGCATTGTCTGGGAAACGTTGCACTCTTTCTTCAAAATAGTCGATGATAGATACCATGTTTGCCGTTTAATTTGGTAATTATTTACTGTCTGTAAAACAAAGAAGTCGAGAGGTTAATACGTGCCTTTATCGTTTGCAATGTATTGAAAATTATTTTTCATATGATTAAAATTTGTCTCTCAGTTGTCATATGGAATTTTCCTGGCTTAATCATCCTCCTGTATGAAAAATTCTTTATCATGGTCGTCTCATTTCTCAACGACTGTTTTAAATAAAGTCTGTCCATAAACTACGTGTTTGAAATATAAAGTTCAAATACGAGGCTTACGAAGTCATAAAAATCAAGGCGTTTACTTTTCGTAAATGACTGTCTTTATGACAAGCATAACGCAGAAGTTGACTTTATTGACAAACACTAAATAGAGTCTGTCCATAAACTAAGTGTTTGAAATATAAAGTTCAAATTCAAGGCCTGTGAAGTCATAAAAATCAAGGAGTTTACTTTTCGTAAATGACTGTTTTTATGACAAGCATAACGCAGAAGTTGACTTTATAGACAAACACTAAATAGTGTTTGCCTGAAACGAAACATTATATCGACAAATATCAATTCGCGATCAGTTGTCTATCCCAAATTTAAACACCGTTGTGTGTTTAAAAGGTTGGTCGGGGGTGGTAATAGCTGATGGGAAATTAGCGTTGTTGGGCGAATCCGGGAAGTACTGTGTTTCCAAACAAAAGCCTTCCAGACTTTCAATTTTTTGTCCCTCGTTTTGGTGGCTGCCATCCAGATAATAACCGGTATACAACTGCATTCCCGGCATGGTTGTATAAGCTTCCAGGGTGCGTCCTGATAGAGGCTCACGGGCAATAGCCACTCTTTTTAATTCACCCTCACGGCCGTTTAGCACAAAGTTATGATCATAAATTTCAGCATCCAGCTGGCGGGCTCTTTCTCCTAATTTATGGAATTCAGTAAAGTCGAAAGGGGTGCCTTTTACAGGGCGTATTTCTCCGGTAGGAATGGCTTCAACCGCCGGTGTGTAGGCGTCTGCAAAAATCATGAGCTCATGATCAAGTATCTGACTTTTTTTACCGCAAAGATTGAAATAGGTATGGTTCGTCAAATTAAGGGGGGTGGCTTTATCGGTCGTTGCAAAATAGTCAATCACTAATTCATTGTCGTTGGTTAACGAAAAAGTGGTGATCACCTTCACATTTCCCGGATATCCTTCTTCCATATCAGGACTCAACAGCGTCATTACAACTTTATCATTTTCGATGGTAGAATCCCATATTTTTTTGAAGAAACCTTCAGGGCCGCCATGTAGATGGTTGTCACCATTGTTTTTTGCCAAATGATATTTTTTGCCGTTGAGTTGAAATTCGCCCTGAGCAATGCGGTTGGCATACCGCCCAACGGTGGCCCCTAAAAATGGACTGTTGGATAGATATTTTTCTGATAAATAATATAACGGATCAGTAAAGCCCAGGGTGACTTTTTCAATTTTCCCGTTTCGGTCGGGCGCAAGAACGCTGGTTATGGTAGCTCCTATATTGGTTATTTTGACGGTTGTGCCCGAATTATTTTTTAGTTCATATATAAAAATTGGCTTGTCAAAATCAGCCTGTACTTTAATTTGAATAACTGACATGTTTCGTTTCTTTTGAGAAAAATTCAGACAAAAATAGGAAAAATTTACTTTTTTATCTCCTAATGGTTTTTTCTTTGCATTTTTGAGTTCTTCAAGTTTTAAGTCTATGATGGATTTTGAGTTTCTGAATATTAATCATAAATCACCACTACCTATTTATCGGCAGTTGATTGAGTCGATGGAGAATGCCTTGCGAAACGGGATGTTGCACAAAGGCGATTTACTGCCCTCGGTTAATCAGGTTGCGCAGGCTTTTAATGTGTCGCGCGACACGGTATTGCAGGCTTATGCTGAACTGAAGACGCGCGGCTTAGTTGTGAGTCATCCCGGAAAGGGGTATTACGTTGAACGTACAAGGGTTGAGGCGCGTCATCGTATATTGCTGCTTTTTGACGAGCTTAATGCTTTTAAAGAGGATTTGTACAACGGGTTTGTGGAACATCTGGAAAATGCGGATGTGGAATTATATTTTCATCATTTTAATGCTGAGCTTTTTCAGACTATTCTTTTTAACCATAAAGACGATTATACCTCGTATGTTATAATGCCGGCAGTGGTGAAGAATGTGGCTTCATTTATTTCGGGATTGCCGCGCGATAAGGTGTTTATTCTCGATCAGTTACCAGTTTCATTACGCGGACTGTATCCGGCCGTCTATCAGTCATTTGAAGAGGATATTTTTAACGGTTTTCAACAAGGGTTGACTTTATTGCAAAAATACGAGGGGATGGTTTTGGTTTATCCCGGGGGAAAGGAACCGGAAGGTTTTCTCTCAGGGTTTAAAAAGTTTTGCACACAATACTCTGTTCATTTTGATATTATTCCTTCTATGCGGTCAGTGATTCCCCGAAAGGGGTGGGTGTATGTTTTAGTAAACGACCGTGATTTAGTTTTCCTGATAAAATACTGCCGTGCCAATAAATTTAAGCCGGGACTCGATATCGGTATTATTTCTTTGAATGATACTGGATTGAAAGAGATTGTGGCAGGCGGTATCACGACGATATCTACCGATTTTCAGGCGATGGGTGAGCGGATGGCCCGCATGGTAATGAATAACCAGCATGATGTGGTGAAAAATCCTTCGCGACTGATTTTAAGAAATTCGTTGTAGCAGTTGCAATCAAAACTTTAGTCAGGTCTGGTTGTTTGGTTCAAAATGGAGGTTTTTATGATGACTAAGTGTTTAAAAGAGACCCGGTATTCAATATTGGAACTGGATGTGATTTCGGAAGGTCTTACGCCTGTCGATGTCTATCGAAATAGCTTGTTACTTGCGCAAGAGGCTGAGAAACTGGGGTATTATCGTTTCTGGCTGGCCGAGCACCACAATGCAGCAAGTTTGGCATGCTCGGCAACGCCCGTGCTGATTGGCCATATTGCCGGTGGCACCAACAAAATAAGAGTCGGATCGGGTGGGGTTATGTTACCAAATCATTCGCCTTTAATCGTTGCTGAGCAATTTGGAACCCTGGCCACTTTATATCCTCAACGTATTGATTTGGGGCTTGGGCGTGCTCCTGGTACTGATCAGGCGACGGCTCGTGCCATACGTTCCGATCGTATGCAGGCCGTATTTCAATTTCCTGAAGAGGTTGAGAAAATTCAGCGTTATTTTTCATCTGCAAACAGGCATGCACCAATACGGGCTGTCATGGCCGAAGGGGTTGAGGTGCCTTTGTTTATACTCGGATCCAGTACCGATAGCGCTCATCTTGCGGCGAGGAAAGGATTACCTTACGCTTTTGCCAGCCATTTTGCCGGTGAAAAACTTTTTGACGCTCTCGATATTTACCGAACCAACTTTCAACCTTCGCCAGAACTTGCGCATCCTTACGTTATTGCCGGTATTAATGTGATTGTAGCAGAAACAAAGGCTGAGGCTGAAAAAGAATTCTCTTCGCTGATTAAGATGTTCTTTAATGTCCTCAGTGGGGTTTCAACACCAATGCAACCGGGTGTAGAAATGACCGACGAGCTTCGCACTCTGGCCGGGCATCCGTTGATGAAGAATATGTTGAAGTATGCTTTTGTGGGGACAAAAGAAGAGGTGCATCATTCGGTTCAGGATTTTTTGAGTCAAACCAACGCCGATGAGTTAATGGTGGTTACCAATGTGTTTGATCCACAGGCGAGAATGGCATCCTATCAACTCTTTTCTGAAATTATGCGTGGAATTTAATTTTTGTTTTAATTTTCTGATTTTAATTAAAATAATTTTTAATTTTGCCTACCAGTACCTACCAGTTGTTTTAAAATTATATTTATGGATTTAACAGCATTAAAAGCTAAGTTTTCAGAGTTGTACGGACAGGCTCCCGAAGCCGTGTTTTTTTCTCCCGGAAGGGTTAATTTGATCGGCGAACATACCGACTATAATGGCGGATACGTTTTTCCGTGCGCATTAAGTTATGGTACGTATTTGTTAGTGCGTAAGACTGATAATCAAACGGTGAAATTTGCCAGCACCAATCTTGAACTGAAAGTTGATATTGCCATTCAGGATCTAAAAAAGAAACAACCCAATGATGCGTGGGTGAATTATCCATTGGGCGTCATTGAGCAGTTTTCAAAAATTGGAATTGACGTCACTGGTCTCGATTTGTTATATAGTGGTAATATCCCTAATGGCGCCGGATTATCTTCATCTGCATCCATTGAATTGGTTACATCGGTGATGATTAACAATTTGTTCGGCGGAAAACTTCCAATGCTGGAATTGGTTAAGATGTCTCAAATGGCTGAAAACCAATTTGTCGGTGTTAACTGTGGCATCATGGATCAGTTTGCTGTCGGCATGGGTAAAGCGAATCATGCATTGGCTCTAAAATGTGATACGTTGAAATTTAGTGAGGTGCCTTTGAAACTGGATGGTTACAAAATAGTCATTGCAAACACCAATAAGCGACGTGGATTGGCCGATTCGAAATACAATGAGCGTCGCTCTGAATGTGAAAAGGCACTGGAAGAAATGAATCTTGAAGGCAAATATAATTCGTTGAGCGACATCGATTTTGATACTTTTAATAAGATATATGCCCGATTGTCTGATGAGGTATTGTTACGACGCGCGCGCCACGTCATTACCGAAAATCAACGGGTACTGGATGCCATGAAGGCTTTGTCAAAGAATAATCTGGCTGAATTGGGACAATTAATGAATGGTTCGCACGTGTCATTGCGCGATGATTATGAGGTTACCGGATCTGAGCTGGATGCTTTGGTTGAAGAAGCGTGGAGGGTGGAAGGTGTGATTGGTTCACGTATGACCGGGGCTGGTTTTGGTGGTTGTACTGTGAGTATTGTTAAGGATAGCGCCGTGGATAATTTTATTGAGACGGTGGGCCCTGCATATGAAGCTCGTACAGGTCTGAAACCCGATTTCTACATTGCTGATGTAGGTGATGGTGCCCGGCAGTTGGAGTAATTCGGACGTTTTTTGTCAGATAATTATTTGATTTAGATTGTAGATGTTATGGTGAAATTTAATATGGAAGAGCATCCACACCGGCGTTTTAATGCCCTCACAGGTGACTGGGTGCTGGTGTCTCCTCACCGGGCCAAACGGCCCTGGCAGGGACAAGTGGAAAAAGGGCAGCAGACAGAGCGCCCTCAGTATGACGAGAAGTGTTATTTGTGTCCCGGAAATGAGCGCATTGGCGGCGAAAACAATCCTCAATATACCGGAACATATGTTTTTACCAACGATTTTTCGGCGCTTCTTACCGATACACCCTTGGGAAAGGATGGCGACGATGAGTTGTTTCGTGCCGAAAGTGAACAGGGTATCTGTAAAGTGATCTGTTTTTCACCCCGTCACGATCTTACAATTCCGGAAATGACGCAGGAGGCTGTGCGTGGCGTGGTGGACGTCTGGCAGAAGGAATACACCGAACTGGGCCGTCATGATTTTGTAAATTACGTCCAGATATTTGAGAATAAAGGGGCTGTGATGGGGTGTAGCAATCCGCATCCACACGGACAAATTTGGTCAAGCCGTTCTATTCCTGTTGAACCCATGAAAGAGCAAGTGCGTCAACTGGCTTATTTACAAAAGTATAATCGTACGTTGCTGGGCGATTATCTGAAAAAAGAGCTGGAGAAGAAAGATCGGCTTATTTATCAGAATGAAAACTTTGTTGTGCTTTCGCCTTATTGGGCTGTGTGGCCTTTTGAAGCTATGATTGTGAGCAAGCGGGCGGTCGCTGATTTGTCGCTGTTTACTGATGCCGAAAAGGAGGACCTGGCAGACGCTTATCGTCAGTTAACCATTCGTTATGATAACCTTTTTGAAGTCTCTTTTCCTTATTCAGCCGGGATTCACCAGGCACCAACAGATGGAGAGGATCACCCGGAATGGCATTTCCATATGCACTTTTATCCGCCGCTGTTACGTTCGGCTACCGTTAAAAAGTTTATGGTGGGTTACGAAATGTTGGCGACTCCGCAACGGGATATTACACCCGAAACCAGTGCCAGTCGTTTGCGTGCTTTGTCTGATATTCATTTTAAGAAGGCGACCAAATAATGACAGCTATTTTTGGCTTATTTTATTAATGATGTGATAGTTTATTCATAGGAAGACTTTTACCAAAATGACGCTAGCTGTGTTACGCTGACCTCATTCTGGCCTTTGTTCTAGAGAGAGCTCTTCATGGTTGGATAGACCTAATTTTTTTATCAAACCGGGTTTTGTTGTTTCATCACAACGCCCGGTTTTTTGTTGGCTTAATTTTTTAATTTCGGTTTTCGTTTCATTTTATTGGCTCACATGCGGCATTTCATTAAATTTGCAACAAAATTCTTAAGTGCATAACTCCTAAATATTTATTCATGGTTCTTTTTTTCGGGGGTGACTCCAATCAGATAGTGGCAGTGCATGTTAAATCGCAGTTGCCTGATACGGATATTAAAAAATTGGAATGGCTCTTTAGTGGCGCCAAAATGATGAAAGCCGAAAATTTGGAAGGCTTTTTTGTCGGGCCGCGTCGTGAGATGATTACCCCTTGGAGTACCAATGCCGTCGAAATTACCCAAAATATGGGAATTCACGGCATTCTTCGTATTGAAGAGTTTTTTAAGGTAGCTGATGAAAAGGCTTCTTTCGATTCTATGTTGCAACGTTTATATAAAGGGATGGGGCAGAATGTTTTCACTATTAACAAGCAGCCGGACGCCATCGTTTATATTGATGATATTGCGCAATACAATAAAAAAGAGGGGTTGGCGTTAAGTGCGGATGAGGTCAATTATTTGAATGATTTGGGAGCCTGTTTGGGCCGTAAATTGACCGATAGCGAAGTGTTTGGCTTTTCGCAGGTGAACTCAGAGCATTGCCGGCATAAAATATTTAACGGGTATTTTGTTATTGATGGCGAGGAAAAGCCCAGTACTCTTTTTAAATTGATAAAACGCACTTCCGAAGTAAATCCTAATTTGCTGGTGTCAGCCTACAAAGATAATGTGGCTTTTGTTGAAGGACCGCAAATGATTCAGTTTGCACCCAAAACGCAGGATAAACCGGATTTCTTTCAGGAAAAAGTAATTGATTCTGTAATCTCGCTTAAAGCTGAGACACACAATTTTCCTACTACCGTCGAACCTTTTAATGGCGCCGCCACGGGAACAGGGGGCGAAATCCGTGATCGGTTGGCCGGAGGCAAAGGGTCACTGCCATTGGCCGGAACCGCTGTTTATATGACCAGTTATCCTCGACCTGAAGGTGGTCGTAAGTGGGAGGAAAATATCCCTGAACGACCATGGCTTTACCAAACACCGGAACAAATTTTGATTAAAGCTTCCAATGGTGCCAGCGATTTTGGCAATAAGTTCGGGCAGCCGCTGATTTGTGGTTCTTTGTTCACTTTTGAACATGTTGAGGAGCAAAAGAAATTTGCCTTCGATAAGGTTATTATGATGGCCGGAGGTATCGGATATGCCCGCAAAAGTGATAGTCTTAAGGACGATCCCAAAAAGGGCGATAAAGTAGTGGTACTGGGTGGTGATAATTACCGCATCGGAATGGGCGGTGGTGCTGTCTCTTCGGTAGCTACCGGCGAATATGAAAATGCCATAGAGCTTAATGCGGTTCAACGTTCAAATCCTGAAATGCAGAAGAGAGCTATGAATGCCATACGGGCTATGGTTGAACAGGATGAAAACCCGGTTGTTTCCATTCATGATCATGGTGCAGGCGGGCATCTTAATTGTCTTTCGGAATTGGTTGAAACAACCGGAGGAACCATTCATCTCGACAAATTGCCCATTGGTGATCCAACCCTTTCGGCTCGCGAAATTGTTGGTAATGAGTCGCAGGAACGTATGGGATTGGTGTTGCACGAGAAGGATATTGAGGATTTGCGCCGTGTGGCCGAACGTGAGCGTGCTCCCATGTATGTGGTGGGCGAAACTACGGGCGATATGAACCTTAAATTTGAGGATGAGAAAGGCAATGCTCCCATTAACTGGCAGTTGTCTGATATGTTCGGAAATCCACCGAAAACAGTGTTAACCGATACGACTGTGCCATCTTCTTTTGCTGATTTGAAATACGATGCCAGTCAAATTAAAGAATATATAAGTCATGTTCTGCAGCTTGAAGCTGTTGCTTGCAAGGATTGGCTTACCAATAAAGTAGACCGTTCGGTTACAGGACGAGTGGCTAAGCAACAATGTGCCGGCGAACTTCAGCTGCCATTGAATGATTTGGGGGTTACGGCTCTTGATTATCGTGGCATAAAGGGGGTGGCTACCTCCATCGGGCATGCGCCTGCAGCGGCATTGATTGATCCTGCTGCCGGTTCGGTGTTATCGGTTGCCGAAGCGCTTACCAATATTGTTTGGGCGCCTCTTACTCATGGTCTAAAAGGCATCAGTTTGAGTGCTAACTGGATGTGGCCATCAAAAAACAGTGGCGAAGATGCTCGTTTGTATGCCGCTGTAGAGGCATTGAGCGACTTTGTTTGTGATTTGGGTATTAATGTGCCAACAGGTAAAGATTCTCTTTCCATGACACAGAAATACAAGGATGGCGATCAGGTCTTTTCGCCGGGCACGGTGATTGTTAGTTCGGTAGGCGAAGTTGCCGATGTCCGGCGCGTGGTAGAGCCTGTTTTGGTGAAGGAGGTGAAAACCAGTTTAATTCATATTGATTTATCGTTCGATGACTTTAAATTGGGAGGCAGTTCGTTTGCCCAGATTTTGAATCAGGTTGGCAACGAAACGCCTACTATTAAGAATATCGACTATTTTATCGATGGTTTTGCTGCCATTCAGGAATTGGTGTCTAAGGGATTAATTCTGGCTGGTCACGATATTTCGGCAGGTGGGTTGGTTACGGCTTTACTTGAAATGTGTTTCGCCAATACTTCGTATGGTTTAAATATCGATTTGTCTGAATTTAATATTGATGATCCTGTTAAAATATTATTCTCCGAAAATCCGGGTGTTATAATTCAGGTGGCTGATTTGGCAGCGGTGTCGTCGGTACTTGAGGAATTCGATATGGTATTTTCTGTTATCGGGACTCCTGTAAAAGAACGAACAGTTACTTTTACAGGCAAAGGAGCTGACTTGGTTTTGGATATCGACACACTGCGTGACGACTGGTTTCGTACCTCTTATTATCTCGATCGTCGTCAATGCGGAGAAAAGCTGGCGAAAGCCCGTTTTGAAAATTATAAGCAACATGCGTTGAAATTTGATTTTCCCAAAACATTCAAAGGTTCTTTGACTTCTCTTGGGTTGAGCCACGATGCTGTGAATCGTAAAGCAAAAGCTGCCATCATTCGAGAAAAGGGGGTTAATGGCGATCGCGAAATGGCCTATTCTATGTATCTGGCTGGTTTTGATGTTAAAGATGTTCACATGACTGACCTCATTACCGGTCGTGAAGATTTAACAGATGTTGATTTTATTGTTTTTGTAGGCGGATTTTCTAATTCCGACGTTTTAGGCTCGGCCAAAGGATGGGCCGGTGCTTTTCTTTATAATGAAAAGGCCAAAGCCGCACTTGATGGTTTTTATAAACGCGAAAACACCCTTAGTCTTGGTGTCTGTAATGGCTGTCAGTTAATGGTCGAATTGGGTTTGGTGTATCCTGATAAAGCATCTAAGGTCAGGATGTTGCACAACGACTCACATAAGTTTGAATCTATATTTTTGAATGTAGATATCTGTGAGAATAATTCGGTTATGCTTAAGTCTTTGGCTGGCAGCAGGCTCGGTGTTTGGGTGGCCCATGGCGAAGGTAAATTCAGCTTCGGGATGAAGCAGGATGAGCTTAACATTGCAGGCGTCTATAGTAATGCCGGTTATCCCGGAAATCCCAATGGTAGTGATTTTAATACGGCGGCTATTTGTTCACACGATGGACGTCATCTGGCTATGATGCCGCATTTGGAGCGTTCTGTTTTCCCATGGCAATGGGCAAGCTATCCTTCCGATCGTAAAAATGATGAGGTATCTCCCTGGATCGAAGCTTTTGTAAATGCCCGGAAATGGGTTGAAGCTAAAAAATAAATTTTGTATTTTTTGAAAGTAAGCCACAAGTATACCGTCAGGTGTTTTGTGGCTTTTCTTTTATTTGTGCTCGTGGTTTCTTATTTTTAGCGAATCAAAATATCTTTTATGCATCGGAAATTTCTATTGTCTTTGTGGTTAATGATGCTTGCAACGAATCTTTTTTCGGGGTCATTTCAACAAGTATGGACGCATTTCGCTATGGCCGACGACGCTCAAAAGGACTATCAATGGCCTTCATTTATCGATAGTTTAAAAGAGTCGCTTATATCGGAATCCGGATTTTATGTTTGCGATAGCTGTCGCTCTGTTTCTTTTTTGCCTGTGGTAAATGACAGCAGTAAAGTGGTGTTTGCCGGTGTTATGCCCTTTCAGAATCGTCCTTCGCGGCTTGTATGGGGTTTGTTGTTACGAAGCGATTCAACGGTTTATATTTATAATCGGGATATTGATGCGGCATTTCATCCTGTAAAACCGGAAATAATTAGTTCCGGGCACCTTTTTAACGATACGGACATAATACCTTTGCAAATTAAGTATCGTCAACGGCTGTTTGTTGATATTCCCGATCTTCAATTAAAGATTTTATTTGACGAGTTAACAACTGCGACCGCCGATTCTGTTAAGGATCAGCTGAGCGAGACTATATGGACCCGTTTGCAACCGCTGCTTTCTGAACACACATTATTTTCGTCTGTGTTTACGGGACTCGAAAAGCTTTCTACATTAATTTCGAAGGACGGGATTCTTAAAATTGTGACATGGAATGTGGAATATTCCGATGGCCGCAACGTTTTTCATGGTGGGGTTGTGGTACGCGACCCTAAAAAAGATATTCTTAAAGTTAGCAGATTAAACGACAACAGATCTGAATTGCGTTCGCCCGAAATGATGACGCTTACAGCCTCAAAGTGGTATGGAGCTGTGTATTATGATTTGGTTGAAACACACTATAAGCGCAAGACTTATTATACTCTTTTGGGATATAATGCCAATGATGCGTTTTCAAAAATCAGGGTGGTCGATATTATTTCGGTGAGTGGTAACAATCGTGTGTCGTTTGGTGCTCCAATATTTGTGGATGACCGACAAACTCGCCGACGGTTGGTTTTTGAGTACAGTATCCGTGCAAATATGATGTTGCGTTACAATCCGAAGTTGAAAATTATTGTGATGGATCATTTGGCTCCTTCCGATCCTGTTTTTCAGAACGACAGAAGGTACTATGGGCCTGATTTTACATACGATGGCCTGAAATTTGAAAAGGGTAAATGGATTTTGCAGAAGGAGATTGACGTACGTAATCCTTCTGATAATAACCGGTAATTTAAAGCGCCGGATTCAAAATGAGGGGCATAATAATTTGTGCTTGTTAAAAATAACATTGGCAGATAAGAGAACTGCGTTTTTGAATTTAGCGCAGCATGGATATTATGAGTTTTTTGGTGTAAATGATTATCTTGAGAGTAAGCGTATTGCAGAAGTTGAATTTTATAACGCATGTTCTGTTTAGAGATTTTGTTCGTTTGATATTGCTGATTTATTGTTTGACATTTTTTATTTGGTCTATGAATATTGTTATTATAGGTTCTGGTAATGTGGCTACACATTTAGCTTTAGCCATAAAAAATGCCGGACATACCATCTGGCAGATTTTTAGTCGTACTATATCGAATGCTGATGTTTTAGCCGGGATGGTTGGTGCTGAAGCTACTAATGATTGCTTGGCATTGCGGACCGATGCCGATATTTACCTTATTTCCGTTACCGATGGGCATATTGCCGATGTGATTTCAAATATGCCCCAAGTGAATGGCGTTGTAGCGCATACTGCTGGTAGTGTAAGTCTGGATGTGCTGTCGCGGTTTTCTTTATATGGCGTTTTTTATCCGTTTCAGACATTTACAAAGGATAAAGTGTTGAATTTTCGAGAGGTGCCATTGCTGGTCGAAGGGAACTTGTCTGTAGCACGTCGCCGGCTACGTGCTTTAGCTGAAGATATTTCCGATTATGTGCAAAAATCTAATGAAGAGAAACGCAAGGCTTTGCACATGAGTGCCGTCTTTGCCTGTAATTTTGTAAATCATTTGTACGTGCAAGCCGATGAATTGCTTTCTAAAGCAGGTTTGAGTTTTGATCTGTTGGCGCCGCTTATCCGCGAAACCACGCAAAAGGCTTTGAGTATGAAGCCTAAATATGCGCAAACAGGGCCAGCCAGCAGGTTCGACAAGGAAGTGATAAATAGTCATTTGGCAGCTTTGGGTGATGACTCTTTATCTTATCAGATTTATCAATTATTGTCTGAGAGTATTATGCAAGCTACACGTGACGAATAGATCCGTATTTTTCTGTAAATTCGCACAAATGCAATTTTTATGACCAATTTTAAAGAAGATTTGATGATGGTGAAGGCTTTTGCCTTCGATGTAGATGGTGTGTTGAGTTGTGATACCATTCCTATGCATCCCAACGGTGAACCCATGCGTACGGCCAATATTAAGGATGGATTTGCACTTCAAAAAGCGGTTAAATTGGGCTATCCTGTTGCTATTATTACGGGTGGTAATACCCTGTCGGTACGCAAACGTTACCAGGCCTTGGGTATTGAAGATATTTATATGGGTGCATCACATAAAATGGAGCAGCTGAACGAATGGATGGCTTTAAGAAATTTGAGTCCTGAAGATATTATGTATATGGGTGACGATTTACCCGATTTTCATGTGATGCAAACGGTGGGTATTCCTGTTTGTCCGGCTGATGCCGTTGAGGAAGTGAAGTCGTTGTGCAAATATATCAGTGACAGAAATGGCGGTACTGGTTGTGCACGCGACGTTATTGAGCAGGTACTCAGAGCACATGGTAAATGGGGCGAAATTCATGCCTGGTAAAAATTTTTCTGATGGCATTTCTACGATTAATTCGATTCAAAAATTTGCTGATAGTGGCTTTTTTGCAGGTGTTACTGCGATACGGTCTCTTATTGCCCATTTTGTATCATTATAATATTGATCCGGTATTGTCCAACTGGCGATTTATTATGTTGGTTATTACCACCTTGTCGCTGGCGGCTTCCGGGTATGTAATTAACGATTACTTTGATTTAAAGATTGATCGTATTAACCGGCCGGATAAAATTGTGGTAGGGGAAGTGTTTCCCCGCCGAACCGTTTTATTGTGGCATGTTGTTTTTACTCTAATTGGTGTGTTTACAGGTCTTTATTTGGCTTATGTATTACGTAAGGAGAATTATGCGCTAATGTTTATTATCATTCCTGCTTTATTGTGGTACTATTCTACTACCTTAAAGAAACAGCTTTTAGTAGGTAATTTAACGATCTCTTTTTTAACCGCATTGGTTGCTTATTTTGTCGTTTCGGTTGAGTTTGCTGCTTTGGCAAAGGTTCACGGTCCTGATATACTTCAGTCGCCGGCCTGCTCGATGGCCTGGTTCTGGACGTCAGGTTTTGCTTTTTTTGCTTTTATAAGCACAATGGCACGCGAAATCATTAAAGATATGGAGGATCTGGAAGGCGACCGCGCCATGGGGTGTTCTACGCTGCCTATTGAAATGGGCATTAGCATGTCAGGTTGGGTTGTGGTGGCCATTAATATACTATCACTGTCTGTTTTGTGGGGTGTTTATTTTATGGTGCCAACTTTGCGCGAAAGTCGTATTGCATTGTTTTATTTTTTATTTTTATTATCAATTCCTTATCTCATTCTTTCTTTTGGGGTGCTTAAAGCGACCAATAAATCATCGTTTCATCGCATGTCACAAATGAGCAAAATTATTATGTTGTTTGGTATTTTGTTCATCTTTGTGGCGCAATCTTTCTTTGTTTGATTTTTTAATTCTGATAAATGCTTGATAATTTAAGCCACTTTAATGTTGTTTTAGCGTCTCAATCGCCTCGTCGGCAGGAGTTACTTAAAATGGCTGGTGTTCCATTTTATGTAGAGGTTATGCCGGATCTGCCCGAAGATTTTCCCGTTGCAATGCCGGCTATAGATGTGCCTGAGTTGTTGGCACACAATAAAATGAAAGCCTACGAACATCTTTGGTCATTGGCCGATACGTTGGTCATTACTTCTGATACCATAGTTGTTTTAGACGGACAGGTGATTAATAAACCTGCCGATAGAGAGGAGGCTATAGTTATGTTGTCGAAACTTAGCGGTATGGTGCACGAGGTTATTTCTGGTGTGGTTATTAAATCGGTTGATAAGGAAGTGTCTTTTAACGATGTTACAAAGGTTTGGTTTCGCGAATTAAGTGAAGCAGACATTATTTATTACGTCGACACTTTTAAACCTTTTGATAAGGCTGGCAGTTATGGTATACAGGAGTGGATCGGTTTGACGGGGATACGTAAAATCGAGGGCTCCTATTTTAATGTAATGGGACTCCCTGTCGATAAATTGTTTCATGAATTGACGCAGTTTTAATCGATCAGTATTTTTTGTTTTATGTTTTCTGAAATTGTTTGAGTTATGATAAGAAAGACGATCTTAATCATTGTTTTTATTTCATTGGCCCTGACAGGTCAGGCAAAGGAAGGAATGTGGCTTCCTGTTTTGCTGGATAAGTTTAACATTGGTGATATGCAACAAATGGGCTTTAAGCTAACGGCTGAAGACGTTTACAGCATCAATCACGCGAGCATGAAAGATGCCGTTGTTATTTTTGGCGGCGGATGCACCGGCGAAATAATATCTCCAGAGGGGTTGCTAATAACCAATCATCATTGCGGTTTTTCTGCTATTCAAAAGCACAGTAGCGTGTCGCACGATTATCTAACTGAAGGTTTTTGGGCTATGTCACGTCAGGAAGAATTGCCCAACGAGAATTTGTCGGTGACTTTTCTTAAACGGATGGACGATGTTACCGAAGCGGTGTTGGAAGGTGTAAATAGTGAACTCCCCATGGTTAAAAGAGATGAAATTATTGCCCGAAACATTAAGTCCGTAGTCGATAAGGCTTTAAAAGATAATGGCTATTCTGCGCATGTAGAGAAGTTTTATGCAGGTAATCAATATTATTTGTTTGTTGAAGAGGTGTTTACTGATGTCCGTTTGGTTGGAGCACCGCCTTCGGCTATCGGGAAATTTGGAGGTGATACCGATAACTGGATGTGGCCACGCCATACAGGCGATTTCTCAATTTTTAGGGTATATGCCGGTAAAGACAATAAACCTGCCGGTTATGCACCGGATAATGTGCCTTTCAAGCCTGCTTATCATTTTCCCATAAGTTTAAAAGGCGTGAATGAAGGCGATTTTACGATGGTGTTTGGTTACCCGGGAAGCACAGCTGAGTATGTGCCTTCTTTTCATCTTCAAATGCTCATCAACGACGTTTATCCTAAATTGATTAATGTACGCACTCAAAAGCTAAATATTATCAAGCATTATATGGAGTCGGATCCTGCTATTCGTATTCAGTATGCGGCAAAAGCGGCTTCCATATCCAATTCATGGAAACGTTGGAAGGGTGAAATAAAAGGGTTGAATAAATTAGATGCGGTTACCCGGAAACAGCAATCGGAGGCTGAATTTACAAAATGGGTTCTTTCCGATGATACTCGTAAACGTAAATGGGGTAATCTGCTTGATGAATACCGAACAACTTATTCTAAATATGGCGAATATAGTTTGGCGCGGAGCTATCTTTTGGAGCTGATCGGAAGAAATAGCATGGAGACTGTTGCTTTGGCAGGGTTATATGCTGGTTTGGTTGATTTGGTTGAGCGAAATGGCGTTGATGATGCCAAAGTTCAGTCGTTGGTCACCGCCCTCAGGAAGCGGACTGATTCCCATTTTAAGGATTTTTATCAGCCCGTTGATCAGAAGCTGTCGCCTGTCTTGTTAAATAGTTATCGCACGGAGGTTCCCATCGTTTTTCACCCTGCTGTATACACCGAAATAGACAAGAAGTATAAAGGCGATACTGAAAAATTTGTTGATCAACTATTCCAAAAAACAGTGTTTACCAATCACGAGGAGCTGATGGATTATCTAATGAATCTTCAGAAATTGAAAAAGTTGAAAAAGGATCCGGCAGTCAAATTGTATCAGTCTATTAGCCAGATGTATCACGACAAAGTGATGGTAGGTTACCGTCTGTATCATGATCGCCTCGACAGCTTAAACCAAATTTATATGCAAGCCTTGATGGCATATGAACCGGAGCGTCATTTCTATCCAGATGCCAATTTTACGCTTCGTATTGCCTATGGTGATGTAAAGGGCTATGAGGCCCGCGATGCCGTTTATTATAATTATTTTTCTACTTTGGAAGGGATCATGGAGAAGGATAATCCGGATATTTATGATTACAGAGTCCCCGAACGATTAAAGGAGTTATATAGAACTAAGGATTACGGTCGCTATGAGCAGGATGGGACAGTCCCGGTTTGTTTTTTAGCCACTAATCATACCACGGGCGGAAATTCAGGCAGCCCCGTTGTCAATGCCAGTGGGCAGTTGATTGGTGTTAATTTTGATCGGGCATGGGAAGGCGTAATGAGCGATCTGATGTTTAACCCCAACCAGTGTCGTAACATTTCGTTGGATATCCGATATGCCTTATTTATTATTGATAAGTTTGCTGGTGCCGGCTATCTATTGGACGAGATGACTTTGGTGGAATAAGAGGTCTTTTTGCGTTATGGTGTGTAGCTTGTGTCGCGTCTGCAACAAGTTACGCACTGTGACTGCGTATTTCCGTCTGGCATCCTTTTTATAGGAATCATCTGCCAAATTATAAAGTTTGTTTTTGGTAAAGGACAACCCGTCTGCGAAAACAGATAACGCTTTTTAGCTATCTGAATTGTCTTTGGTATGTTGTAAAATCATCGTCGTTTTTTCAACTCCGCGAGCACCAATAATCCCAATTATTCCAGTTTGCCATGCGATTTTAACGTATAAATATCGTTTAATGTCCGTAGTTGTACTTTTAAAAAGCGTTTTAACCTTGTGATGCAGAGTTTTCCCTGTTTTGATAGTTTATCCAAATATGCGCATTGCACAATGTATTTACAATTATTTTATGCTTCCTAAAATATGCATAAAAATGCTCCCTTTTGTTTGGCGTTAGTTTTGAGTTCTGGAATACCATGTGGCTTTGTCTTTGCATGAAGTTGATACGAGTCGGTTTGAAATTATTAAGAAATTAGATTGGATTATTTTGATTTTGGCTGTAACTTTTTGGACAGTTTAGTGGTCATATATTTAAATTTTCCGCTTCCAAAAGTCGTTTAATTATCCCGAATGGATGAAATTCGAGTAACCGCCGGTAAAACAGGTGGAAGAAATGGAATAGAAATAGGAACCCTGAAAAGATAGAGCTTTAATGGTTCGAATTTAATCCTTTTAAGGTTGTCTGTTTTTTTGCTATTCTTTTGCATATTTTACCCACGGTTATTTATTTTTTAGTCTTTTAAGGACACTTTTTTAGACTTTTGGATTTTTCGGATCTAGTCAATTAATCTAATTTTAATTTATCATGAAAAGACTTTTTTTTGCTCAGTTTTTTTTATTGTTATCGATGGTTTTTACCAGCTGTATTTATGCGGGTGGTGAGGGGGGCGTTAAGCAAACGCGAACGCTAGAGCCATTTAGCGAGTTGAAAGTCAGTACAGGTATAACCGTCATACTATCATCCGGGATGCAGCAGGAGGTCATCGTTGAAGCCGGTGATGATATTATTGATAATGTTACCACTGTGGTTGAAGACGGCGAGCTTGCTGTGTATATTAAATCTTCTGGTCGACGACTATTTTCAGGTAATAAATATGGTGGTGTAAAAGTGTATGTTACGTTTACCAATCTCACTAAACTAAGTCTTTCATCCGGTTCAAGGGCTGAATCTGCGCAGGCTCTCGAGATCCCGATGCTTGATGTTAAATGTTCTTCAGGCGCCTCCACTAATCTGGAGCTCTTTTGCAATCATTTGGAGTTGGATGCTTCTTCCGGAGCTAATATTGGAGTCAATGGCAGAGGTGATTTTGTCGACGCCGAGGCGAGCAGCGGTGCCAGTGTAAATGCTTACGATTTTAAAGCAATTAATGCAGAAGCCGGAGCCAGTTCTGGTGGCTCTGTCGATATTTTTGCAGATGGAGAAATTAAAGCCAGAGCCAGCTCTGGTGGCTCTGTTAATATTCGTGGTGAAGGACTTATAAAGGAGATGAATCAGTCGAGTGGTGGATCAGTTCGAAAAAGATAGTTTTTTAATTAGTGTTTGTCTATGAAGTCAACTTCTGCGTTACGCTTGTCATAAAAACAGTCATTTACGAAAAGTAAACTGACTTCGTCTTCTTCCTCCTTGTAAAGCATAATCAAAGCATTTATGAGATAAATCCACAATAACAGCTTTGCTTCTGCCTTTACTTCGTTCGTAAGTCCCTTGATTTTTATGACTTCGCAAGCCTTGAATTTGAACTTTATATTTCAAACACTTAGTTTATGGACAGACTCTAATTAGTGTATGTGTTTATGAAGTCATAAGTTTGAGCGGTAACGTCATTAAATGATTCAGTAGTTCTAAAAACACGAGATTACTGACGTAAATGTCCATTTTGAGAGCGTGTCGCAGAAGGAGAATTGTGTTACCAGACTCTAGTTAATGATGTAGAATATTGAAACATAAAAAAACGGGGAACTCTAAAAAGTTCCCCGTTTTGCCTATTTTAATTATGCCATTACGATTAATTGTTTATTAGGCAAACTCTTTAACTTGCTTTTTCCCTGATAAAATATCCTGAGCCATTTCCAAAATTGTGGTGTCGTCAAGTTCAACTATACCACCATCGGGGCCTTGTTCCAAATGGATACCTATACTCTTTCCCCGATCGTAGTTGGCCCCTCCAAAATAATTTCGCACAGTTTCTACGTCGAGGTTTAAATTTTCGGCAATGGTACGTGTTGCGCCCTTGGGAAGACTGTCTTTAATCTTCCTCAGCTGATTAAATGTTATAGTAGTACTCATAATCGAAAGGTTTTATAAAAGTTAATGACTGTTTTAAAGATAGGCATTAAACTCCCTTTTTAATAATTATTTAACGCTAAATCGCCTTTGTTTAACAAATATTAATATATGGAATTTGTATATATGGCTAATTAATTTTGGTGTTTAGCCGTGCGTATATAATAGCGAGTCATTCAACCGAGTCTTGAAGTGACTTAATAATTTTACCCGGATGGGGTACTTATTTTTTTGTTGTTAATGCGGTATGCAAAAAATACCAAATTACAGTTGGGTCTGTCCATAAAGTCAGGCGTTAGAGCTATAAAGTTCAAATTCTTGGCTTGCAGAGCTTTCAAAATGTGCGTTTACTGACGTAAATGACCATTTTGAGAGTACGCGTAACGAAAAAGATAACGGTGATTATTTTTTTACAACATCTTAATTAATTGCATACTCGATAATAGTATCATTATGATAGAAAGAATTCCGGTTATTAGAATAATGCCAATCGGGGCATTTTGGGTCATGCTGTTGCTCCCTTTGGCAAAGACGAAGTGATAGGTAAAACGACTGTATATCTTATAAACGAGCCAGGCGAGCAATATTCCGACTAACATCCCTCCAATAATATCTCCCGGATAGTGAACCCCTAGGTAGATGCGGGAATAGGCATTGATAACAGCCCAGCCAAACATGAAAAGACTGAGTGCTTTTCGTTTAAACAATAAGGATATAAACATTGCCAGACCAAAGGAATTTGCGGCATGAGAGGAGATAAATCCATATTTTCCGCCCGTGTAGTTTCCAACCAGTTGAACTAGTCCGCGGAGCGATGGATCGCGGGAGGGACGGAAACGTTCAAAGAATGGCTTGAAAAAGGCACTCGAAATTTGATCGCACAAAACAATGGTTAGAATGAGAGCTAAAATGATCCAAAAACTTCGTATGCCTCCTTGTTTAACTATAATGTATATAATGGCGGCATAAAGGGGAATCCAGACTATTATGCCGGAGTATATCCAAAAAAAATGATCCCACAGTGGAGTGTGGCAGTGGTTCAGGAATAGTAGTAATTCTTTGTCGAGGTTTAATAAAGCATCCACAGGTTATTGTATTTTAGTCGTTAGTTGTTTCGTCCGACGTTATGTTAATTTTAATGTCATCCATTGTCGCATTGAGTATTTCTGCTACCACAGGCAGAAGGTTCGAAACCGATTCTGTTGAGTTTTTAATCAGCAGATTTAATTCCTTACTGAAGGTATTCATCTCTTTTTTTAGAGCTTTGGAATTGGTTGCTTCAACATTTTGTTTTAATTCTGTCTCAGCATCTTTTATTTGTTTTCTGATTTCGTCTGTGTTGATGTCTAATGCAGATATAATATCTTCAACCAGACTGTTTAGGTCATCCTCAATGTCATCAAGGGCCTTTTTGGTGTCCTTATTTTTTAAGGCTGTTTCAATACTTTTATTGGCTTTTTTAAGGGCTGAATTAGCTTTTTTAAAATCATCAATTATTTCTTTCTGCTCTTTATTCGAAAGATCTTGCCACTTTTTAGTAGTGTCACTGCTAAAAGAAAAGGACGACGAATCTAATGGCGCTCTGTTGTAGGCCTTTACCGTTGTTGTTCCTGCAACAAATAGTACCAGAACAAAAATTTTTAGAATATTCATAGTGACAGCTTTGTGGTGTTATAAATACTTGTTAGTAATATGTTTGCATTCCATTCCTGTTTTTGATGACAATAAATATACAATTTAAACTCCGGATGCATAGTAGAATAGCTCTTTTTTTACTGTTTTAAAAGTCTTGCTTTAACTTTCGTTTGTTTGGTTATTGTTTCTGCTTTCTTCGTTTTGAAACGGTTGATTGATTACCTTTGTAGTGATTAAAATATGTAATATATCGGTTTTCGAAAAAAAAGTAATTCAATAATTATGCAGCTAAATCTCAAAAATCCCATTGTTTTTTTTGACCTTGAAACAACGGGAGTAAATGTTGCCACTGACCGTATTGTCGAAATTGCCATTTTGAAGGTTCATATTAATGGCTCAGAAGAAGTGAAAACATATCGGGTTAATCCTGAAATGCCAATTCCCAGGAGTTCTTCGCTTATTCACGGTATTTATGATGAAGATGTGAAAGATGCACCTGTTTTTAAGACTATCGCCAAAGAGTTGGCTCGTTTTATGGAAGGTTGTGATATTGGTGGATATAATTCCAATAAATTTGATATCCCGCTTATTGCCGAAGAGTTTATTCGTGCTGATGTGGATTTTGAAATGCGAAAGCGACATTTTATCGATGTGCAGACTATTTTTCATAAAATGGAAAAGAGAACGCTCGAAGCTGCTTATAAATTTTATTGTGGTAAGGAACTTAAAGATGCACACAGTGCTGAAGCCGATACTCGTGCTACCTTTGAAGTGCTTAAAGCACAACTGGATCATTATGAAGAGTTGAAGAATGATGTGGCTTTCCTTTCCGAGTTTTCTTCTTTTAACCGCAATGTAGATTTGGCAGGCCGAATTGTTTTTAACGATAAAGATGAGGAGGTCTTTAATTTTGGAAAATATAGAGGGGTGAAAGTGACGGACGTTTTGGAAAAAGATCCTGGTTATTACGGATGGATGATGAATGGTGATTTTCCGCTGTATACCAAAAAAGTCCTTACCAATATCAAACTACGCCAGTTTAATCAGAAGTAGTGTTGTTTTGTATTTTGCAGATGATTACGACAGATGATCTTTTTTTTTGATGAATTATTTTTTGCTTAAGTCGATATTTTTGTAGCTATGAAAATATTATGTATTGGTCGGAATTACGGGGAGCATGCCAAAGAATTGAAAAATCCTCTGCCCCCGGAGCCGGTGGTCTTTTTGAAACCCGATTCTGCTTTGCTCAGAAATAATGATCCGTTTTATTTGCCTGATTTTGCCAATTTGTTTCATCATGAAGTGGAACTAGTTATCAAAATAAACCGGTTGGGTAAAAATATTGAACCTCAATTTGCGCCTCGCTATTATAATGAACTGGCATTAGGGGTGGATTTTACGGCTCGCGATTTACAGGATGAGTTACGGGGAAAAGGACTCCCGTGGGAGAAATGTAAAGCTTTTGACGGATCTGCTGTTATTTCCAGCTTTGTTTCGATAGACGATTTGCCGGATTTAAATAACATAAATTTTAAGTTATTGGTGAACGGAGAGCTTCGTCAAAAAGGGAATAGTAAGGATATGCTTTTTGATGTCAATCAAATTATTGCGCATGTCTCTAAATATTTTACACTGAAAATCGGAGATTTAATTTATACCGGAACGCCTGCCGGAGTCGGGGCTGTGTCCATAGGCGACCGTCTTCAGGGGTTTATTGAAGATCAGTGTTTTTTTGATTTTTTGGTGAAATAGAGATTTCTGTTGCTCGGGCGATCAGTTTGATAAAGAGCTTGTGTGTTCCCTTAGCGCTATTATATTGAAAGCTGTGCTTATTTCTGAAAGTAATGTTGATTTATTAATTGGCTTGCCCTGCACCCTCTTTATGGTTAAGACTTTTTTATTTCTTAATTGATTTTAAAGACTGTCTTGTATGTGGATGAGAGAATTGATGAGAGAATTCCTAATGCGAGAGAGGCTAGAACTATCTCCTGAACTATTTTTCAAGGGGTTGTCTCCTTTTGATATATGCTAATGCTGGGGGAGTTGCACTGTGTTTTGATACACGCAATTATACACAATAGCCACCGCTTCTTCCGGACAGCCATTCCTGTTTCTGTGTCATTATTTGATGTGCGACGTTCATCAATTGGCTAGCGTTTTACGTTACCGGCCATATCTGTTCCGTCAAAATAGATTACACGAAAAACAAATGTACTGCTCAGAAGAAGCGAAGCTTCTTGCGTCTTAGAACTTATAGATTATTATATTTTTGTTTAGCTGAGACGCTTCATCGTTTTTTTTGCAATAATTAATTAGTGATTGCCAAAAAAACGCTTGCTGACACTAATTAATATAAATCATCATCGTCGTCTTCTGCATAGAAATCAAAATCGTCGTCGATTTTGTATTTCTCTATTTCGTCGATATCATCCACATCATAGATTGAAAGTTTCTTCGACCTTTTCTCTTTAGATAGCTTTACCCCCGGTTTTTTGATAGCTTCTTCGTCTTGATACATCCCGGAATTTTTCTTGGGAAGCTTTTTTCCTTTCATTTTTATGTTCCTCCTATAATTTAAAAATGGGTATTTATTTCGGGTGAAAAATACGAAATTTTATATTTCAGCAACAAATAGATTGAAAAAATATTCAATTTTTTTTTGAATTTTTCTTTGATGACTATGTGTTTGAATTTTATTCTTTTAGGATTGTTTGAAGCTTCTGTTTCTGAATTTATTTTTTTATTTTCTGCTGGTGCTATAATTTTTGCACGTATTGTCGCACATTTAGCTGGCCCGAACTATAACTTATTACTTTAATCGGTTCGTTTTTTTCTATGAAATGGTCTGTGGCTCTGGCATCGTAATATTCCCCTTCAATTAAGACTTTCCCTGATGGGCGTAAGACCGTGGATGCGATACCCGTTTTCCCGATTAGAGCACTTAGGGTGTTGTCTACGGCAATATAGCCAAGATTTACATCCTGCGATGTTTTGAGCGCAATTTTTGAGAAAACGCCTTTTTCCGCGGTAATTAGTTTGTTACTTAAATAAATGGTTAATATAATTCCGCCTGACATGCCCAGAAAGACGGTAAGTAATGCCTCCACAAAATCAGAATTATCTACATTTTCAAAGTTAAACGCCACGTTTTTAACAAGAGCCAGAGTCAGTCCTGTTATTGTAAGGATGATACCGCTCACCCCCGCGACACCAAAACCTGGTATCACAAATACCTCAAGTGCTATTAGGGCTATCCCAATGACGAAGATTATTATTTCCCAATTGGCCGCCAGTCCGTCAATGTAAAGCGGTGCAAAATACAGAATCGCACCTAAGACGGCTATTGCAAGCGGAAATCCAATGCCTGGTGATTGCATCTCAAAATAGATGCCGCCAATAATGATAAGTATCAGAAGCCCTCTGAGCATCGGGCTGTTAAGAAATCCCTTAAGATTGTCGTATAAAGAGGGTTCGAAACTTTTAATGGTGTAATTTTGGTATCCCAGCTGTTTAATTACGTCATCCATGTTGTCGGCTAACCCATCACAATAGTTGTATTCAATTGCTTCTAATGCTGTAAAGGTTAGAACCTGACTGGAGTCAACCAATCCGGGGATTACAAGCCGTTGGTCTACCATTGCTTCAGCGATGCGAGGATCCCGTATCCATTTTATTATGGTGTCGTTTTTCGTGATTAAGGTGTCTTTACCATGTGCTTCGGCGGTGGCCCTTATGGTTGAGCGCATATAGCTCTGGTATTTATCGGGCATTTGTTCGCCCGTTTGGTTTACAACGGTTGCTGCACCAATATTAGCCCCCGGTCGCATAAATATTTTATCGCAGGCAATGGATATGAGGGCGCCGGCACTGGCGGCATTGTTATCAATAAAAACGTGAACAGGAGTGGAAGTGTTCAATATCTTGGTGCGTATACTATCAGCAAATATAACTTCACCACCGTACGTATTTAAATGTACTATAATAACATCGGCATTTAATTTTGCTGCCTCTTCAAATCCATGCTTTACGTGTACCCATGTGGTGCTGTTGATGTTGTCGAATATTGGCAGTCGGTAGACTTGCGTGGTATCAGAATCGGCCTTGAGGGCATGGGGCATTAACAGTTGAATGAAAAAGAAAAGAAAGAGATATCGGGTTTTCATAGTATCGTGTTTATATTATTCAAAAATAGTTTTTTTAATGATAGGGTTCTGTTTTATTAAGAGACAATTTGTTATTATTGGCTGCTTTTTTGAAATATTTAGTGTGTGTGTGTTTATGCATGGATGTTTACTTTATGATGAAAAATCACGGTATCACCATCTAATCATTGTATTTTACATGTCAAATTTTACTACCTTTGCGGCAAAACTAACCATTTGTTATGCTCGATATTCAGTTACTAACAGCTATTTCTCCTATCGACGGTCGTTATCGTAAAAAAGTTGACGCTTTAGCTTCCTATTTTTCCGAATATGCCTTAATAAGGTATCGTGTGATGGTGGAGGTGGAGTATTTTATCGCTTTGTGCGAAATCCCTTTGAAGCAACTTTCTGCTTTTGATGCTTCGTATTTTGATAAGTTGAGAGCCATTTATAAGGAGTTTAAGATTGAAGATGCCGAAAGGATTAAAAGCATTGAATCGGTGACCAATCATGATGTTAAGGCTGTTGAGTATTTTCTGAAAGAATGTTTTGACACATTAGGGCTACAGGCTTTTAAAGAGTTTATTCATTTTGGACTGACTTCTCAGGATATCAACAATACTTCGGTTCCCGCATCGTTGCGTGACGGTATTAAAGACGTTTATTATCCTTTGCTGGAGGATATGATTGGTCAGCTAACGAAGATGGCGCAGGAGTGGAAAGATGTCCCTATGTTGGCTAAGACACATGGTCAGCCAGCTTCTCCTACTCATTTAGGAAAGGAATTGATGGTTTTTGTGGATCGGTTGAATAAACAACTGAACATGCTGAAAGCGGTTCCTTGTTCTGCAAAGTTCGGCGGGGCAACGGGTAATTTTAACGCCCATCATGTTGCTTATCCTGATATTGATTGGGTGGCTTTTGCTAATCGTTTTCTTAACGATAAATTGGGGCTTGAGCGCGAGCCGTTTACGACCCAAATAAGTAACTATGATAATTTGGCGGCGATTTTTGATAATCTTAAGCGTATTAATACCATTATGCTTGATTTGTCACGTGACATATGGATGTATGTCATGATGGAATATTTTAAGCAGAGTATAAAAAAGGGAGAGGTGGGATCCAGTGCTATGCCTCATAAAGTTAATCCCATCGACTTCGAAAATGCTGAAGGTAATCTGGGACTTGCCAATGCTGTTTTTGAGCATTTGTCTGCTAAATTGCCGGTTTCGCGTTTACAGAGAGATCTTACCGACAGTACTGTTTTACGTAATATTGGCGTTCCTTTGGGGCATTCTATCATTGCAATTCAGTCAATTCAAAAAGGACTGAGTAAATTATTACTTAACGAAGCAGCGGTGAAAGCGGATTTGGAAGATAATTGGGCTGTGGTGGCCGAAGGTATTCAAACAATTTTGCGACGGGAAGGTTATCCTAATCCCTATGAGGCGCTTAAGGCACTGACAAGAACTAATTCTGCTATCACGGCCGGGTCTATTGCTGCTTTTATTGATGAATTGCAGATTTCAGATGAAGTGAAGTCGGAGCTTCGTAAGTTGACACCTTCTGCTTATACTGGCGTTAATATGTTTTAAGCTGAAATAATGTCATTTGAAGAGGCGTTTCTTTAGCTACAGAAGGAGCTCCTCTTTGTTTTTTGGCTTCTTTTCCTACCTTTGCCGGTGTGCCTGTTTGGCGTATATTATTAACTGTTGAATTGGATAGATGAAGGAATTTTTCAAGATTGCCTGGAAGTTTCTGAAGCCTTATAAACATATTTTGGCTTTAAACTTTACTTTTAATTTGTTATCGGCTTTATTTGCGGTTTTTTCCATAGCCATGATGATCCCGATGCTGGAAATTATTTTGCTGCAGGATAGTGAGGTGCATGAGTTAGTCCCTTTTGCTTTTGATCTGGACACGGTTATAAATAATTTGTATTACTACATTACTTATTTTAAAACCCAATATGGACCTGGTTGGTCACTGCTTTTTGTTGGTGTATTTCTCATTGTAGGAACTTTATTAAAGGTTGGGACATCTTTTTTGGCCTCATATACCAGTGTTGGATTGCGCAATGGTGTTGTGCGGGATATTCGCAAGATGTTGTACGATAAAATATTAAGACTTCCTCTAAGTTTTTTTAGCGAGGAGCGAAAAGGAGACATCATTTCCCGTTCGACAGGTGATGTTCAGGAAGTTGAAAATTCAATTATGTCATCGCTGGATATGGCTTTGAAAAATCCGGTGATGATTGTAGTATATCTGGTCACCATGCTGATATTTAGCGTTGAATTAACCGCTTTTGTTTTGGTGATGCTTCCTTTAGCGGGACTAATAATTGGTCGTATTGGTCGTAGTTTGAAGAAAAGTTCGATGAAAGGACAGACCAAAATGGGCGTTATTTTGGGTGTTCTTGAAGAAACATTATCAGGACTGAGAATCATAAAGGCTTTTAATGCTGAGAAAAAGATGGACGCTCGTTATAATAACGAGATTGAAGATTATCGGCACATTATGAATAAGTTGATGCGTCGTCGCGAATTGGCGCATCCTGTCAGTGAATTTTTAGGAACCATTGTGATTGTGCTGGTGGTTTGGTTTGGTGGAACCTTGATTTTAAGTCAGGAAAGTGGATTGGCTCCTGCGGCCTTTTTATCATACATAGGGATTTTTTATTTAATCATCAATCCGTCGAAAGCGTTTTCACAAGCTTTTTTTAGTATACAAAAAGGACTGGCCGCATACGAACGAATAGATATGGTTTTGCAGGCTGATGTTTCAATAATGGAGGCTGCTGATGCTAAAACCATTGTTGATCTTAATTCTGCAATTGAATATAGAAATGTGACCTTTTCGTATGCCGAGAAACCGGTGCTTAAAAATGTCAGTTTATCTATTCCTAAAGGAAAAACAATTGCCCTGGTGGGGCAGTCGGGGAGTGGTAAATCTACTTTTGTTGATCTGCTGCCACGTTTTTACGATGTTAAGTCCGGTGCTATTTTAATTGATGGCATCGATATTCGTGATTTAAAGTTGCAGGATTTGCGTCATATCATGGGGAATGTTAATCAGGATGCCATTCTTTTTAACGATACCATTTTTAACAATATTACCTTTGGCGTTGAATCGGCAACAATGGACGATGTGATAAATGCTGCCAAGGTAGCCAATGCGCATGATTTTATTATGGAAACGAGTCATGGTTATGAAACAATGGTCGGCGATCGGGGCGGTAAACTCTCCGGCGGCCAAAGGCAGCGTTTAAGTATTGCCCGCGCTGTGTTGAAGAATCCCCCTATCATGATTCTTGATGAGGCCACTTCGGCTCTTGATACTGAATCCGAATTGTTGGTGCAGGATGCGCTTGATAACCTTATGGCTAATCGTACCTCTATTGTTATTGCTCACCGTTTATCTACGGTACGTAATGCCGATCTTATATGTGTTTTTCATGAGGGTGAAATTGTGGAAGTAGGAACCCATGAGGATCTTATTACTAAGAATGGTATCTACAAGAAACTTCATGGTTTGCAAATGAGAGATTAGTACCATTTGAAACTTATTTGAATCCCTTTCGTAATCCAGTAATGTTTGGAGTATGAAGGGGTTCTTTGTTTTCTGGATTTTTTTTTTGTCGATATCTTTTGCTTTAGCGGCAGTCAGATAAGTGAGTTTTATTTTGGGGGCTTCTATAGATTGAGAAAATGGGGTTACTGCGGTCAGTAACCATTTTGAGGACAATCATAACGCAAACGTTGAATTTTTATCGAGAGCAATAACGTGGAAAATTGATTGATTATGCAGGGAGTTAATCAGGAATTATTATTTTTATGTCCAAAATGCTGACATTTAAAATTATAGTATTTGGGTATTAAAGAGTTGATGGCTTTTGACCTATTTCCAGAATACCATCATTTATTATAAATGAGTTGATTATGAAAAGAAGATTTATTTGTGTCTTGATGGCTTCGTTTATTTGGCTGTTAATGGGTGTTGCTTTAAATGCGCAGTCTTCTTTTATTTCTGCTGCACCAGTTGATTCTGTGTCTGTTAATTATGATAGTGGCACAGGGAATATTGTTGTTTCTTCGGATCACTTAAAAACAGCTATTATACGGGTTTACGACTTGACAGGTAAAGAGGTTTACAAAAGTAGGGTGGATTCTTTCTATGGTACGGCAATTGTGCCCGCCTATTATTTGAGAAAAGGGGTATTTTTGGTGCATGTAACCTCTGATCAGTGGATTAAACCATTGACTTATAAGATCCTGGTTCGGTAGTTATTCCGGTTTGTCAGGGGTAAATTGGAGTGAAATGCTATTCACGCAGTGACGCGTATCTTTTGGTGTAAATCCTTCTCCAATAAAAACATGTCCAAGATGGGCCCCACAATTGTTGCACACTATTTCAGTTCTTCTTCCGTCTGCATCCGGTACTCTTTTCACAGCATTCTTAATTTCATCATCAAATGAGGGCCATCCGCATTGTGCGTCAAATTTGTCTTTTGAGCGATATAGCGGAGCTCCACACTGTTTGCAAGTGTATGTCCCGGTTTCATTATGCATGTAATAAATACCGCTAAATGGACGTTCTGTCCCCTTGTACTTAATGACCGCCATTTCTTCGGGGGTCAATTGTCTGAATTTTAATGGTTCCATTTTAATTGTATCAACAGGTTCCTGTGCCTCACATAAAAATGTTGAAGCTGCAATTATGATATAGGTTATTATTAGTCTCTTTGTTCGCATTTTTGTTTTTTAATAGCATTATCAAAAGAATTAGGTGCTTGATAAAGGCTGGTGAAGTCCTGGAAAGTGAATTTACTATGGTAAATGACTATTTTCAGGACATGCATAGCGCAGAAGTCCGCCTCTTATGCAAGTATTAAATTCCAGCGTCATGCAGGTATATAACGTTTTATAGACGGAAGTTGTTTTGGCATAGGACTATATTTTTACAAATGAATTATTGGTCCTTCTTTGTTGTTTTTTACGCTTTTGTTTAAATGATCGATCTGAATTTAGTCTAAGTATAAATTGTGGTTTTATAAAGCTTCTTATTTTTTAATTGTGGTCTGAAATATTGGAAAATGTCATTTTATAACTGATTGTTGGGTTGAATTTTAGGATTTGTCATTTTGCTGTTGATGGATTTTTTTTCTTAAATGATTGTCTTCCAGTATGGTTTTTTACTTGTGGGGAAACCCCCTTTTCTTATATTTGTGAGTTTTCATAACGATTTGTAATAAAATTTAAGATAATTATGGGATTAAAGATTATTGTTCTTGCCAAACAGGTACCGGACACTCGTAATGTTGGCAAAGATGCGATGAAAGCCGACGGCACGGTGAATCGGGCCGCGTTGCCAGCCATTTTCAATCCGGAAGATCTCAATGCCCTGGAGCAAGCTCTTAGGCTAAAGGACAAGTACAAAGGAAGTACTGTTACGATATTAACAATGGGGCCCGGACGTGCAGCTGACATTATAAGAGAAGGAATGTTTCGCGGAGCAGATGGCGGTTTTTTGTTAACAGATCGTGCTTTTGCCGGTTCTGATACTTTGGCCACTTCTTATGCTTTGTCATGCGCGATGCGTAAGATTAAATCATATGATGTTATCCTGGCAGGGCGTCAGGCTATTGACGGGGATACCGCACAGGTAGGACCGCAAGTGGCTGAGAAGCTTGGATTGCCTCAAATTACATATGCCGAAGAAGTTTTGGGTGTAGAGAAAGGCAAAATTACTATCCGCCGCAGGCTGGAGAGAGGGGTGGAAGTTGTTGAGTCCCCGCTGCCATGTCTTGTTACTGTTAATGGATCGGCGGCTGCCTGTAGGCCACGTAATGCCAAATTGGTGATGAAATTTAAACATGCACGCACTTTGACTGAGCGCCAAACGCAATCAGACGATTACATTAGTTTGTCAAATGATCGTGCTTATCTGAATATTCAGGAATGGGGAATTAACGATGTCGAAACGGATGCACAATGGCTTGGTTTAAAGGGATCGCCGACGAAAGTCAAAACCATTGAAAATGTGGTGTTTCAGGCCAAAGAATCGAAGACTCTGACTTCTTCTGATAAGGATGTTGAAGATTTGATTAAAGAACTCATTCTGAATCATACAATTGGATAATTTTTAAGTATTTTATTTCAAGCATTAGCACACAGTGCTTCTCAAATTAATTACACGACATCATGAATAATGTTTTCGTTATATGTGAAATGGATGAGGGGAAAATTGCCGACGTTAGCCTTGAACTGCTGACTAAAGGGCGCACCTTAGCCGACACACTTAAATGTAAGCTCGAAGCCCTCGTGTTGGGGCACAAGCTTAAAGGTATTGAAAGTCATATTTTTCCTTATGGAGCCGATGTAGTTCACATTGGTGATGATCCACATCTGGCGCCTTATACAACTTTACCTCATGCTGCCATTATTAATGGTCTTTTTCGTGAGTTGAAACCACAGGTGGCACTCCTTGGCGCCACGACAATGGGGCGTGATTTGGGCCCACGTGTTTCTTCAGCTCTTTTCAGCGGTTTGACAGCCGACTGTACGGCTCTGGAAATTGGGGATCATGAAGATAAAAAAGCTGGTAAAGTTTATAAAAATTTGTTGTATCAGATACGACCTGCTTTTGGGGGTAATATTGTAGCGACTATTATAAATCCTGATTGTAGGCCGCAAATGGCCACTGTGCGCGAAGGCGTGATGAAAAAGGCAATTTTGGATGCTAATTATAAGGGTGAGGTAAAGACCGTTGAAGTTAGCAAATATTTGAAGCCTGAGGATTTAATTGTTAAGGTGATTGAACGCCACATGGAAAACAGTCGTGTTAACATTAAAAATTCATCAATAATTGTGGCCGGTGGCTACGGAATGGGTTCTAAGGAAAACTTCAACCTGTTATATGATTTGGCCGATGTGTTGGGTGCTGAAGTTGGCGCCTCTCGTGCAGCTGTTGATGCAGGCTATGCCGATCATGACCGTCAGATTGGACAAACCGGCGTGACGGTACGACCTAAGCTATATATCGCATGTGGTATATCGGGGCAGATTCAGCATACTGCAGGTATGGGCGAATCAGCCATGGTTATTGCCATCAATACCGATAGCAATGCTCCTATTAACCGAATTGCAGACTATGTAATTACCGGTGAAGTAATGGATATCATCCCTAAGATGATAAAGTACTATAAAAAGAACAGTAAGTAATTGTTCAGTAAGTTTTATTAACGTTGTACTAAAGGCTGTTAAGCCTCTAACCATAAATAAAATGGCTAATTTTTTTACAGATAACCCGGATCTTCTTTTTCATCTTCAACATCCGTTGATGAAAAAGATTGTGGCGCTCAAAGAGCGTAATTTTGCCGATAAGGATAAGTTTGATTATGCGCCTGTGGATTTCGAAGATGCTATGGATAGCTATGAAAAAGTGCTTGAAATAGTTGGTGAAATTAGTGGCGATATTGTAGCCCCAAATGCCGAAGGGGTTGATGCTGAAGGACCAAGCATCGTAAATAACGAAGTGGTTTACGCCAAGGGGACACAGGAAAATTTGGATGCGCTGGTTAAAGCAGGTCTGATGGGCATTACGTTGCCCCGTAAATATGAAGGTCTGAATTTTCCTATTGTACCGTATATTATGGCGGCTGACATTGTTTCGCGTGCCGATGCCGGATTTGTTAATATCTGGGGATTGCAGGATTGCGCCGAAACCATTAATGAATTTGCCGACGAAGACCAGAAATGCCGGTTTTTACCACGCATCTCCAATGGCGAAACAGCCGCTATGGATCTGACTGAACCTGATGCCGGGTCCGACCTGCAAGCGGTTCAACTAAAAGCTTCTTTTAATGAAAAGGATGGCAAATGGTATCTGAATGGCGTGAAACGTTTTATCACCAATGGTGATGGGCATGTCTCTTTGGTTTTGGCAAGAAGTGAAGCGGGAACCAATGATGGTCGTGGTTTGTCGATGTTTATCTATGACCGTAACCAAAAGGCGGTGACCATTCGTCGTATCGAAAATAAAATGGGTATTAAAGGGTCACCAACATGCGAATTGGTGTTTCGAAATGCTCCGGCTGAATTGGTGGGTGAGCGTAAGTTGGGTCTGATTAAATACGTGATGGCTTTGATGAATGGGGCTCGCTTAGGTATTGGCGCACAGTCGGTGGGTATTTCGGAGTCGGCTTATCGCGAAGCATTGGCTTATTCTGCTGAAAGGAAACAGTTCGGCAAGCCTATTGCAGACTTTCCCGCTGTTTATGAAATGCTGGCAACCATGAAAGCGAAACTGGATGCTTCTCGTACGTTGTTGTATGAAACGTCCCGTTTTGTGGACATATACAAAACATATGCTCATATTAGTAACGATCGTCAGTTGGATAAAGAAGAACGCAAGGAGATGAAGTATTACCAGCGTCTGGCTGATTTCTTCACACCCTTGTTAAAGGGGATGACCAGTGAGTATTGTAATCAATTGGCCTACGATGCGCTTCAGATTCATGGCGGAAGTGGATTCATGAAAGATTACCCTATTGAAAGGATTTATAGAGACGCCCGTATTACAACTATTTATGAAGGTACGACCCAACTACAGGTTGTGGCGGCCATTAGAGGGGTAACTACGGGAGGGTATTTGAATCGTATTAGGGAGTATGAGGAAATGCCTCTTAAACCCGAATTACATGCCTTCAGACGTACCTTGATAGGGATGACAGAAGAGTTTGAAAAGGCTGTTCATCAGGTGACCGCAGTGAAGGATAATGAGTATCTTGACTTTCATGCCCGACGTTTGGTGGAAATGGCAGGTAATATAATTATGGGGTATCTGCTGTTACATGATACAGAACGGGATGACAGTTTTAGACGTTCTGCCGATATTTTTATCCGTTCAGGGCGCTCGGAGAATCGGGCGAAAGCAGAATACATTTCTAATTTTTCAATTGATGATTTGGGCTTTTTTAAGCCGGCAGAGGCATAGTTTCATCAACTGAAAGTCGTTTTTATAGCCGTCCCGGAGTCCTTTGTTAGGATTGTGGGACGGTTTTGTTTGGTAATATATTGATTTATTCAATTTTATATCAGGTTCGATTGGAATGATTCTTTATAAAATTTTTTTTCGCTGATAAGTTGCAAATTGAAATGGCTTTACTAATTTTACTAACTCTTAGAGATTAAAAATTCTCTTTCTAACAAACAAATTAACCTAAAAATTTAAAGTGTTATGAAAAAATTATTTGGATTTTTCGTATTCATGGCTTTGGTTTTTGCCGGTTGTGCCGGTGGATCATCAAAACCTGCCGCTGAGGAAACTGTCGTTGAACCAGCTGTTGAAGTTGTTGAAGAAACTGCTGTTGTAGCTGATTCTGCTGTTGCTGTAGCTGATTCTACTGCTGCTGTAGTTGAAGAAGAAATGCCTGCTGAATAACTTCTGGCTGAAAACGGAAAAAAGAAAATGGCGACCTTTGGGCCGCCTTTTTTTTTGCTGTTTTTTTAATTTTATTTTTAGTCGCGTTCACAAGCATTCATAATCGTCTTTTACGTAACATGGTCGAAATGGCGTCTGTTTATATAACCCAATTTTTACGTTGTCCATCTTCCTATAATGAGCATTTTCAACAGTTAACTCATATTTTGCGTCTTGCGCAAGCCTTGGATTAGTAATCTTTAGTGTAAACTTCTGACTTTATGGACAGTTAATAACCAATACTTTAAATGGATTTGAACTAGTTAAATGCAGGATAACTATTGTTAGTGAGTTAAGAGCAAGCATTGTTTTCTTACATTCATTTTAGTCTTTTACATATTTGCCTGTATTCGGTCACGCACTAAGTCGGAAATGTGGTCATAGCTTTTGTTGGCGGGATAGACAGGTTGTAAAAATTCCACATGAATCTTTTTCCATGGCCTTGGGAAAATGCTTCCTTTTGGCAACGCATCAATGGCCCCTTTTATTGAAACAGGAACAATAGGGATATTTAACTCCCGGCTTAATATGGCGAATGTCTTTTTAAATTGACCCAGATTTCCGTTTATAGAGCGGGTTCCTTCGGGGAAAATAATGAGGTTTTTTTGTCGTTTTAAGACTTCTGCCATTTTCTGGATGGATTCCTTAAGGTTGCGATTTAAATCGACAACAATAACGTTGTTTTTATCTGCCAGAAATTTAAGCACAGGTTTTTTTACGTGCTGCGCCTTGGCGTAAAAGTATGTTTTCCTTATTTGTTTGGTACGTAACAAACCGGTAACAAATAATCCGTCAAAAAAGCTTTGGTGGTTTGGTGCTATGATGCATGGTCCCGATGGAATATTTTCCATTCCTTTGGCTCTGAATCTAAAATATAGTTTAAAAATAAGTTTTGAAAGCCGCATCATAATGGTTGTGGGTAGCCACGATACCGGTAAATTGAGGTGTACCTTTTCTTTTAGAATTTCTTTCCAGTCGATGCCACCATCTTCCATTTTGGTTTTTTTCTCGGCAACAAAGTCGCATAACTCGCCTATTGTTTTGAATTGACTAATATTATTTGCTTCAATGTCAACGCCAAACGATTGGTATAAATAGGCTTGAAGTGCTACCCTGTCAAGCGAGTCCAGCCCCAAATCAAGTTCAGGATGGTGCGAAGCTCTCACTTTACGACCTTTTTCCTGTTCCAAATAATTGGCAATAAGTTTGAACTCTTCGGATTGAGGGGCCTCTTCTTGTTCTGTTTCTACCTGCTCTTCAATGGCATAGTCTTGCAGTTTGAATCTTTGCAGTTTGCCCAAACGGGTGCGCGGCAGTTCTTCGTCAGTCGTATGTATTTTTAATATTCTTTTGTAGGATGAGACCGTATTGTTAAATGGTGCGATTACCAGGTTTCTTACCGCTTCCATTATGTTTTCAGATTGTATCTCGCGATGATTGGGTACTATGATGGCGTGCAGTTGATTTTCATGTAAGAAAACGCCACAGTCATCCACTTCTTTGTACATGAGAAGTTTTTCCTCCAGCTCAACGGGGTTTATGTTTTTCCCGTTGGAAGTAACAATAATTTCTTTTTTGCGACCTGTAATAAAGAGATAGCCTTTTTCGTCGATATATCCCAGATCGCCTGTTTGTAACCAACCTCCTTTCAGCACGTGTGCTGTTTCATCGGGACGATTGTAATAACCTTTCATGATGTTGCCACCACGAACTGTAATTTCATTATCTACGATTTTTATTTCTGATCCTGGAAGAACCTCCCCGGGTGATCCTATTTTTACACGTCCCGGACGGGTGAAGGTAACCATTGGCGCGGCTTCGGTCATACCATAGCCTTCAAGCACTTCGAAGCCCAGTGTTTGGTAATCGGTACCAACTTCAGGGTCTAGTGGAGCTCCTCCTGAAACAAGGAATTTAACTGCTCCACCAAATTTGCGATGTACTGCCCCAAACACCAATTTTGAGAAGGCTTGTGAGTGAATTCGGGCTGCTGTATTAAATAACATGCGGGCAATCGCACTGGCGTTAATTTTATCTGTAATACCTTTACGAATGGCTGCATATAAACGTGGAACGCCTATTATAATTGTAATTTTATTGTCTTGTAGGGTTCTCATAATGTCTTCAGAGGCCATTGACGGACAAATGGCTGCCATTCCACCCACATACATTGGTGCGATTAAAGACCCTAAAAGAGGTAGGATGTGATGCAGCGGCAGCAGTATCATTGTGCGTGAATCGGGTGTGTAAATAGGAATTTTTTCTGAGACGCCAATAATATTGGTGATTAGGTTACCATAGCTCAGAACGACTCCTTTTGGATTGCCTGTTGTCCCCGAAGTATATATTATTAATGCCGTAGCATCTAACGAAGGTTTTATGACTTCTCCATCTGAAACGCAAGTGGAGTCGTACTCTTCATCCTCATCTATAATGATAATTCTTGTCAGAATGTCTGCCTGTTCAATGGCTTTTAGCATTTTGTCGTGACCTTCGTTTGAAACGTAAACTACAGACGGTTGACAATCTTTTAAAATATAGCTTATTTCTTGTGTGGTAGAGCCAAAGTCAATGGGTATTACAACGCCTTGAAGGTTCCAAACTGCATAAAGAGCATAAAACCATGCTGGTCTGTTTTCTGAATATATAACAACGTGTTCTTCTTTTCCTATATTAAGCTTTGTTGAGTAACGCTCTGTTTTACCCATTAAATTGCGATATGATATTTTTTCTTGGCCAAATGTGATCGCAATTTTTTCTCCCCGGTTTTTTAACATACAGTTGATTTAATGAACTACAAAAATAGTAATTGTCTACCTATTATTTGCTTTTTTTATATAAAACAACTGCCTGATGGAAATGTTTTATTTTGATTTACAGTTTGTTAAAATATAATTCTTGATGATGATTTGGTGATTAATGAAAAGCGTTTTAATTTTAGAGCTATGATAGATTTCGCGAAGTTTTTAATTTTATTTTTTATTCGAAGTTTAAGTGGGGTTGGCCAGAGGTTTTGATCTGTATCTGACACCAGTATCTTTGTCAACTACGAAGCTGTGGAATTGATGAAGGGTTTTTGATTTGGGAGTTTTAGTTTGTGAAAATTAATTATTTATGGATTTGAAATGAGCCATGATACGGATTTTTGCAAAAATTGAGGAGTATAACGGCGAGTTCCATATGACAACTGAGAAACAAATTATAATCATATGAAAAATATATATGTTTTTTTGGCGGAAGGGTTTGAGGAAGTTGAAGCTTTAACACCTGTTGATGTGTTGCGGCGCGCAGGGTTGTCTGTTTTTTTGGTTTCGACCACCGGCTCTCCTTTTGTTACCGGCTCTCATAATGTTTCGGTTAAATGTGATGTCTTTTTGAATGATGTCAATCCTTCTGAATCAGAAATGCTTATTTTGCCTGGCGGTATTCCTGGAGCGACTAATCTTTTGGCTAATGAGAAAGTTAAAGATTTGGTTTCCTCGTTTAATAAGAATGACAAATGGCTTGGGGCAATCTGTGCCGGACCAATGGTATTGGGCGAGTTACAGTTGCTTCAAGGGAAAAAAGCGACTTGTTATCCTGGATTCGAAAAGTATTTACATGGTGCTAAAATAATGGCCGAACCGGCGGTTACTGATGGTAAAATAATTACAGGAAGAGGTATTGGAGCTGCTATGGCTTTTTCTCTCGAAATAGTGAGAAATTTGCTTGGTCGGGAAGTCGCCATTGATTTGGCAAAAAAAATGGTTGTTGAATAATTCAAGAGTAATGGGCTGGGTGAAACGAGCCATGAAAAATCGGTTCTCATACAGGTGAATGATTATTCCGGCGAGTTCCATATGACAACTGAAAAACAAATTATAAACATATGAAACGAACATGAATTTTAGCATTCTAAAATACACACAGGAGAATGATTAAAATTCATCGAGAGTTCCATATGACCATTGAAAGATAAATTTAAACATATGAATGAAGTGGTGTTTTGTTTATACGGTATTTTAAATTGTCACTTTTTAAAAATAAAGAAGACCGCCAGTATTAGAAATATTAGGCCAATTAAATGATTCCATCGTAACGGCTCTGACTTAAATACCGTGATGGAAATGATGATAAATACAGTTAGTGAGATAACTTCTTGAATCACTTTTAATTCCAATAAACTGAATGGTCCGCCGTGTGCCTTAAAGCCTATGCGGTTAGCGGGAACCTGGCACATATATTCGAATAGCGCAATACTCCAGCTTATAAATATAATAGTCAGTAAACCAAGGTTCTGAGACCATTTCATTTCGCTGAATTTTAAGTGGCCATACCAGGCAAAGGTCATAAATGTATTTGAAAGTAGCAGCAACAGCACTGTCCAAACCCCTTTGGTTATCATATCAAGAATTTTAAGCGGCAAATTTAAGTAAAAAGAAGATAGGTGTGCATGGTCTTTTAATACGTTTCTTTTTGCCGATTAACTGTTTTTTTTGTTTGAAGATTTGGTTTCCTGCTGCTTTTACTTTTCGTTTTTTTCCGAATAAGTGTTTTATTGCTTATTTTGTGACAAACAAATAATAAAATTTAAGCTCATGAAAACAATAGCGTTGGTTGTGATGACCGTTATGGCCATGAATGTTTACGGACAAAATAAGACGGACATTAGTTTGATGCGTAAAGGTTCTGGAACTCAGTCGAGCGAAGTGGCTTCAGAAACAGGTGATTTATATAGCCAAATGGAGCATCACGGTCCGGCCGTTGAGAACGAATGGATAGGATTGCGTCTTTACTTTGACCATAAAGGTTCCATTGATGTTTATAATAAAGAAAAGCCGGGTCTTGAATTGGCCGCAGCAGGATGGTATCCCACCGTTGAACAGCAAAATGAGGGTTGGGGCGCTGATTACTATAAAGTGGGATCCACAGTGGGACTAGGCGGAATTCGGTTGTGGGATGGACAGAAGGTATTATCTCTGACACCTGTGACGATGCGTACGGCGCGGGTGCGTAAAGAGGCCAACCAGTCATACATGGAAATGCTTAGCGAAGGAATTCCTTATTGTGGTGACACTATCGACGTATTGGTTCGGGTTACAGTTTTTTCAGGTATGCGGGAAGCTAAGGTTGAAGCATTTGCTTTTAGTAGTCATCCGGTTCAGTTTTATACAGGGGTGAATTATCATAAGGGGATGCAAACCAAACAGGGCGATGATTATATTTGTACATGGGGTATACACCCTGAAGATGTCGCCGCCTCCCAGCTGAATATTGGCGCTGGTATCATCTTTAATCCAGCTGATTTTGCCAGTATAGCAAAAGGACCTAAGCAATATGAGATGGTCTCAAAACCGACTAAATATCTCGAAACATGGATCACTTCTTCATGTGAGCGCGAAGCGGAGCTTAATTCAATGGAAGCGCTGGTGAAATATTTGGAAGATTATTCTAAATAGTGCTTGTTTATAAAGTTCAAATTTGGGACTTACGCAGCTCTCAAAATGTGAATTTACCGATGTAAATGATCATTTTGAGAGCAAGCGTAACCTTTAACAGAGATTCGATATAGTAGCTGCTACAAAACTCCAGAGGAGGGTAATTAAGCTGAGTTTAGGTTTTCTTTAGTATATAAAAATGGTTTTTTACCAATATTTAATGACACCAGCGTAACTGGTTCGCAAATAGGAACTGTTTTATTGGTAGAAACAGACCATCTACTTCTTCAACATCCGGATTCTCTGCCGGATGAATCGAGTGATTTTTTACGGTTGGTGTAGTTATAATTTCTTGGTAGAGCCAACCCCTGATGAATTTAGTTCCATAACACGTGCATTTCCTGAATAGCTTATGTTGCCAACCCCTGAATGACGAATATATATTTCATCTGAAGCATATACTTTTACGTTACCAACAGCACTGCTTTTTACATGCAGTGTTTTTACTTTCAGATTGCTAAAGTTGGCATTTCCTACGCCTGAGTGATCTATATTGGCAAACGTCGCTTCTCCCGACAGGTTTATATTACCTACAGTACTGCTGGTTACGTCGATTTTGTTTGCATTGATGTCGAAGTTATTATTGCCCACACTTGACAGGCTTAGTTCAAGTTCATCTGCCATTAGCGTGTTTAACGATTTTACATTGCCGACACCACTGTTGTTTATTGATGACAGGCTGGTGACATGTACCCTGATTATAAATTGATTGTAGTGTCTGAATTGAACTTTCGATTTGGTTTTAACCAATAATTTATCGCCTTCGTTCTTGATGTCAACATATTGTAGCAGGTTTTCATCGGCTTCAATAATTACTTTGTTTTCGGTTGATTGAATGATTTCAACATTAGTGGCACATTTTAGCACCAATGAGTTAAATGGTTGTACAGTGATTTCTTTTGTAACAACAGCTCCTTCACCGTTAACTTTATTTTGAGCTTCAATACACGAATGAAGCGTCAAAGCAGCAAGTATAACTGACCATAACATTGTTTTCATAGCTTTTGTCTTTTAAATTAAAAGGTCTGATTTTGTAAATATGGAGTGATATATTACCAATAGACGTGCCATGATGTTTATTTTGTTGATTATTAGTATTGTATGTGTTTAGTGTTGATGCGTAACGGAGTTGTTTCTGTATCAGAATCATACATGCAGTGTCCGTTTTTAGAACAGGTTCATGATTTAAGAAGTTGGTTTGTAGTATGGATTATTATTTGTGGAGATACGCCTCCGAAAGATTCGATTCTTATTTTTGAGAAGAAACTTTATGAATAATAAAAAAGCTTTCATCGCGACTTACCTAGTCAGGATGAAAGCTTTTATATGGATAAGAAGGGTGCTGAAATTAAATAATTTCTACGTCTGAAACAGGCATCCAGCCAACGCTGCCATCCTGTAGCATAATTTCATGCCATTGATCAATGGTTTGTAATATTTTGACTTTGGTGCCTTCGTGCAAAACAAATAAATCGGTGCCTCCGCCTTGTGGGGCACTTTTAATGGTTACTGATGGTGAAAAAACAATGGCATATTCACGGATGATAAGTCGTTGTTTTTGTGTGTGCGAATAGCTAAAGGTAATTGCTGAGCTTATCAACGCCCAAATGGCGAAGAAAAATGCCAATTTTCTTAACCCTATACTTTGTGAAAAGAAGTAAAATAGCAACCCAGCCAGGAAAAGAACAAAAGTTACGATTGAAATGATAGCCCAGGTATCAGAATCGGCTGCATTTCGGATGCCGGAAAACCATTTAGCAATAAAAAATTGGTCAACTGTTTCAATCTTATCCGTTATCTGACTGTACGCCAAATTTAAGTTGTATCGGATGTCATTATTTTGGGGAGCTAATAATAGCGCCCTTTCGTAGTTGAGTATGGCCGATGGTAATGAGCCATTACGATAGTATGCGTTGCCCAGGTTATAGTATATTTCAGGTGATTCAACTCCCGAACCCAAAATCGTTTCGTAGGCTGTAATGGCTTCATTATAAGCCCCGGTTTTGTATAATTCATTAGCCGCCTGGTAACGCTCATCGGCTATTACTTGAAATGTGGCCGCCAGAACTAATGCTATTGTCAGGATGATATTTCGTTTCATTATTTTCTTATTTTTCAACCATATAAAGGTCCTGTAAACTTTAATTATTTAAATCTGTGCACAGGTTTTGCTTGTTATACCCGCTTTTTTTTAATGCTGTTTTCCAGTTCACTAATGGTTTTTAATGTGGTTTGGTAAAGCTGACTGCGTTCACTATGCTCATTTTTAGGAGAGTAACGGGCATATTCGCAGGTGTCGAGTATTTCCAGGAATTGGTTTGATACCGACTCTTTAGCCCCACGATCCAGTAGGATAGTGCGGACATTATCCTTAGTCAGGTTGGCGGGTGGAATGCTTAGTTTGTCGCTTACATACCCCCATAAAGCACGCGACAGTTCATCGTAGAAGCCTTCCTGATCGCCTTTTTTAAGCAACGCGGCCGATTTATTTAATCGTTTTCGGGCTACTTTGTTGGCTCGTTTATTTTTTACCCTTCTAATATCGGCATTTTCCTTTATCCTTTTTTGATTTAGAAAATAGATGAGGATGAACAGTAACAGTGGAATGACATATCCCAATACAAATGTGGTACTGCCAAAAAGGAAGGTGTTTACAGGGCGTAGATCAATGTCGTTGGTTTTAATATACCGGATGTCTTTCCCTAAAAATTTAACATCTTCACGATTTACACTTCGCCCTGGTGAGGCGGCTGTGATACCTGCATTTTCCTCGCCTTCGCCTCTTTCAATATTTAATGAAATAGGTTTGCTTTTTAGCGTTTTGTAATGTCCGGTTTTTGGGTTAAAAATGGTGTAATTAATGCCCGGTATTTCAAAAGTGCCCGAATGACGTGGAATAATAAGTGTTTCAACTATACGACTTCCTTTGCCGCCCTGTGCGGTTTCAGTGATGTTATTCGTGATCTTGGGATCGAACACATCAAAGTCAGACGGGATTTTAAATGTTGGATTAGAGGCCAGTTTGTGGTTTCCTAAACCAGAAATCACGGCTTTAAGGGTAATCCCATCGTTTACAGCTACTTCAGTTTTGGAGGCGGATACCTGCAAGGTGACATCGCCTACAATGCCTGAGAAATCAGCCGGCCGAGGTGTTGGTAGTGGCTTTACATTAATGGTTAAGGCTTTTGATTTTACTTTGTTTTTAACAGTTCGGTAGCTGTCGAAAAAATCCCCGAATATGCCTGGTGATTGACGTGCTGTCCGTTGACGAATTAAAAATTCTATAGAGGATGGCTCGATCCTTAGTGTACCCGTCTTTTGCGGGTAAAGCACTTTTTGATTGAATGTGCCTACCTGATAGGTGCGACCATCAATGTTTTGCATGCTCCATTGTATACTTCCATCGTTTTGTTTGGGTAACTCCTGAACGATAAAATCACGCAAGTCGGCTTCTGAAACATCGGATATGCCTTCAAGCTGCACCCGCGTGTAAATTTTTGTGGTCAGCAATAGAGGTTCATCACGATAAACATTTTTTTTGTTGGCTGTTATGGTAATAAATAAATCCTCTCCCGATAACGATCCTACATCTTCGTTTGATTCTTGTGCTGCCGATGAAGTAGGGGATGGGGCTTCATTTTTAATTACTTCGATGGTTAAGCTATTGCTTTCGTAGGTTTTTCCATCAACCGTTATTGTGGCTGGTGGAATGGTATAGCTACCCGTTTTGTCGGCCCTGAGGATGTATGTAAATGAAAAGTTGACACTTCGGCTGACTTGCCCGTTAATGATTTGCATGGAAGAACTCTGCGATGTTGATGGGCCCATCAATGTTTGAAAATCAGGCAGATCGGGAACTCTCAGATCAGAGCCTTTGTCGTTGATTGAATATACCAGCTGGAATCGACTGCCCTGAACCACCGATTTGGGTGCCGCAGCTTTGAATTCCGTTTGGCCCAATGCGGGAGCCAGGCAAATTAGTATAAAGGGAAAAAATATTAATAATCGTCTCATTGTTTAAAGTCTTAAAAGCAAGTAAAATTACCAATTTTTATCAATTTTAGCCGGATTTTGAGCTTTGTGCTTTTGCAATTTTTCCATCAATTCTTTTTCGTCTTGTTCTAATGCTTGCAACAAACGCTCTGCATTTTGTTTGTCAACCTCTTGTTGTTGTTGTTGTTGTTGTTGTTGTTGTTCTTGCTTTTGCTTTTGCTGTTGATCCTGTTTCTGTTGTTGATTCTGATCTTGCTGTTGTTGTTGATCCTGTTTCTGTTGTTGATCCTGATCCTGCTTCTGTTGCTTATCCTGCTTCTGTTGTTGATCCTGTTTTTGTTGTTGATCCTGATCTTGTTTGTCCTTGTCCTTGTCCTGTTGCTGTTTCATTTTCATGGCAGCAATAAGGTTATAGCGTGTTTCGTTATCTGTAGGATTTAGTCGCAGGGCTTGTTTGTAAGCATCAATTGCCTGATCTGTTTTTTTTTGGTACATCAAACTATTACCAATATTATGGTACAGTGCAGCCAGTTTTTGCTTATCGTTCGTGAATGGTTCTGCACCCTTCAATTGGGCCATTGCTTCCGGGTATTTTTCTTGCTTAAAAAGTGACGATGCCAGGTTATAGTTGGCTTCGAACGAGGTTGGATCCTCCTTTAACGCCTGTCGGAAGTCCTGCTCAGCACCGGCGTAATCTTCGTCGGCCATTTTTTCGACTCCACGTCTGACAAAGCGTCTTTCTTCCTGAGCCTGCACTGACGACAAACTAAGCGTTAATATTGTAATGGTAAGAAATAGGCTATATAATGATTTCATGGCTTTTTGATTTTATTGAATGTCTGATACGTCTTGCTTTTTTTTACGTTCTGCGGTAAACAAGTCAATATTTTTAAGTAGTTTATTTTTGCGGTTTAGTATCATAAATTCAAGCAACAGAACGACTAGAGCTATGAGGGCTACGATTTGAAATTGATCTTCGAAATCGGTATATATTTTTGATTCGAATTCTGATTTTTTTAGGCCCGAAAGTTCATCCATCAGGTTGTTGATTCCGGATCTAATGTTGTTGGCAGGGATGTATTCGCCCTGACCAGCCTGTGCTATCTGTGCCAACATTGATTCATCCAGTTTGGTGATGACGACGTTGCCGTCGCGATCACGCAGGAAGTTGCCAGTCCCGCCCATTGGGATGGGACTTCCTTTTGGCGATCCCATTCCTACAGTGTAAATTTTAATTCCTTTTTCTGCGGCTGCCTGTGCGGCTCCCATGGCGTCATCTTCATGGTTTTCGCCGTCGGTAATAACAATCACAGCTCTGTTTACATCCTGCATTTCGCTGAACGATTGTGTTGCCAGATTAATGGCAGCTCCTATGGCTGTACCTTGTGTTGGAACAATATCGGTGTTGATATTTGAAAGGAACATTTTGGCCGATGCGTAATCGGATGTGATAGGTAGTTGTGTGTATGCCTGGCCTGCAAAAACAATGAGTCCGATGCGGTCATTTACCAGTCGGTTGGTGAGGCTGACAATGGCTTGCTTGGCACGTTCCAGCCGGCTGGGTTCAATGTCGTTGGCATTCATGCTGTTAGATACATCCAGTGCCACGATGATTTCAATACCTTTGCGGGTTACATTTTGAATACGGGTTCCGAATTGTGGTGCTGCCATTGTAAATATAAGTGCCATCAATGCCAGTAATAAAAGATAGAATTTTACCATTGGACGAGCTACTGATACATCCGGCATTAGATGATTAAGCAGTTCCGGATTTCCAAAACGTTTAAGGGCCTTCTTTTTTTTGATGGTAAACCATAGCTGCGCAAAGGCCAGAAGAGGCAGTATAATTAACAAATAGAGATATTGTGGGTTTCCAAATTGAAACATGGTATCGTTGTTTTAAACGTTCATTTTTTTTATAAGGTATTATGGCAGTATTCTTAAAACCAGATTTTTGAGGAATATTTCAGCCAATAGAAAAAATGCAGCAATCAGGATGAAGGGTAAAAATTCTTCTTTATGTTTGGTGTATTCCTGCACTTTTATTTTATTTTTTTCCAATTGATCAATTTCCTGATAAATTGAGGTCAGTTTATTTTTATCAGTGGCTCTGAAATATTGACCTCCAGTGGTGTTGGCAATCCCTTTAAGCATTGACTCGTCAATGCGAACTTCTACCTGCTGTGTTTGTTGACCAAATACCGTTTGAACGGGCATTGGTGCTGTCCCTACGGTACCAACACCGATTGTATAAACCCGGATGCCAAAGGTCTTGGCGATATCGGCAGCCTGCAAAGGTGCTATAGCGCCCCGGTTGTTCTCACCGTCTGACAATAGGATGATAACTTTACTTTTGGCTTCACTGTCTTTAATACGGTTAACGGCTGTGGCCAGTCCCATGCCGATGGCGGTCCCGTCTTCAAGCATGCCCAACCGAACATCACGGAATAGGTTGGTTAGGACGTTATGATCGAGGGTGAGCGGACATTGAGTAAAACTTTCGGCGGCAAAAATAACCAGTCCCATGCGATCGTTGGGACGTCCTTTAATGAAATTGATGGCTACATCCTTGGCGGCTTCCAGTCTGTTGGGTTTAAAATCCATGGCCTGCATACTGCCGGAGATGTCAAGTGATATCATGATGTCGATACCTTCTGTTGTTATGTTTTGCAAGCTATCAGAACGCTGAGGACGCGCCAATGCGATAATTAGAAAGGTTAAAGTGAGTAACCGGCATATAAACGGCAAGTGACGAAGCCAGTCTTTGCCTGATTTGGACAGGGCGGCAAAGCCCCGCAGTGTGCTTAACTGCAATGACGCATAGGCTTTTTTTTGCTTACGCAGATACCACCATATCATGGGGATAAGTACTGCCAGCAAAAAGAAATATTGCGGATGTAAAAATGTATATCTCATTTTATCAATTTTAGAAGTTGGGCGTTTGATTTGTCGCAACAGATGTGCAGGTCGCCAACAGTAACTATTTCTGTTGACTTGTGTCTGTTCCTTGATTTATTGCGGCTGGCCCTCTTTTGTCTCATTTTCTATGGATGCTTTTGCTGCTTCTTCAACTTCTGGTTTTGGTTCTTCTTTTGTTTGATTTACAAAGAAAAACGCATTGATAAGACTTATGTCATTTTCGTCGGGTAATGGCTCGTATTTGGCAAACTTGGCTAAATCGGCTGTTAAGAATGTTTTTTCTATTTTACCAAACAACTTATCGTCTGGTAAATCTATCCTTTTTAACATGAGAAGAATTTCTTCTGATGTCTTTTCCATTGTTTGAATGGCATAGCGTTCTTCCATATAACGTCGAAGTATATCAGTTAATTCCGAGTAGAATTCTTTGATATGTCCGTGTTGCCATAGTTTTTTCCCTTTGATTTCATCCAGTGCCCTTAAAGCTACCACATGCGGTGGTTCTTTGGGTTTTTCCTTTATGAAGAGGCTTTTGATAGGTTTATCACGTCGCTGCCATAATACATAGCCTACGCCAATTAAAGCTTGTGCAAGAAGAAATAAAAGCACCCAGAATAAAAAGCGTTTCAATTCTTCAATTGTAAATGGCATATTGTAAGGCTGTTTGATGTCGAAGATGCCTTTTTGGGGATCCACTTCGGCAAAAGGGTTGATGACGTTGATTGCCAACGATCGGGTTTTGGCCTTTCGTTGCATTTGTCCATCCATATATTGAAATTCAATGGGCGGAATGTAATGCAAGCCACTGTCGAACGACGTGATAGTGTATGCCTTTCGAATGGTCATCATCTGGTTATTGAAGGTAGTGTCGGCTGCTGTAATGTCAACCACCTCTATGTTTTCAGTTATGGTGTCAGAAAATTGAGGGAAAGCCACTGCTATGTTTTGGGGCTGTGTCACTTCAAGTGTCAGATTCATTTGCCCGCCAATAAACATCAGCGAAGAGTCTGTTTGTGCTGTGGCTGTTACCTGTTGGGCATTAACTGATGTAAATGTCAGTATTAAACCTGTTACCAACAGTCCCCTGCAAATAATTTGTGTGATAGATGTAATAAACCGGTTCTTCATTTTAGTTCCGTTTTTTGAATAGGGACATCAAAGCTTTCACATAGTCGTCATCGGTACGTACGGCTACATTGTCAACCCCGCATTTGGTAAAGATGTTATTGATAAGCATTTCGTTATTACGCCACCATTTGTTATAGCTGTCGCGATTTTTTTTGCGGGAAGTGTTAACCCATTTTGTCTCCCCGGTTTCGGCATCTTTAAACTGTATAAATCCCACGTCGGGAAGTTCCTGTTCACGAGGGTCGTAAACACGAAGAGCTACCATATCATGTTTCTGATTAGCAATTTTAAGTGCTTGTTCAAAATTGTCATCCAAAAAGTCAGAAATGAGAAAGGTTGTACATTTCTTTTTGATGGCACCGGTGAGGTAGCGCAAAACTTCTGAAATATTAGTTTCGCGGTTGTCGGGCACAAAACTGATGAGTTCCCTGATGATATGCAGAATGTGCTTACGGCCTTTTTTGGGAGGGATGAATTTCTCAATCCGATCAGAAAAAAAGATGACGCCGGCTTTGTCGTTGTTTTGAATTGCCGAAAATGCCAAAACTGCCGCCATCTCTGTAATGATGTTCTTTTTAAAATTCCACGTCGTCCCAAACTCACGCGACCCCGAAACATCAATGAGCAGCATGACTGTCATCTCCCGTTCTTCTTCAAAAACTTTAATGTATGGGTGATGGAAGCGGGCTGTTACATTCCAGTCTATATTTCGGATGTCATCACCATAATTATATTCACGCACCTCGCTGAACATCATACCGCGGCCTTTAAACGCTGAATGGTACTCTCCTGCAAAAATATTGTTGGAGAGTCCCCGCGTTTTGATCTCTATCTGCCTGACGCGCTTTAGTATATCTGTTGTATCCATGTTGTTTCAGTTATCTGTTCACAATTGTCAGAATCCGGCAGCTATTTTGTTGCTGGTTGCTGTTGACTGTTTGTGTATACTGCTATGGTACTTCAACAGAATTTAAAATTTCACTGATGATTTCCTCGGATGTCAGATTGTTGGCTTCAGCTTCGTACGATAACCCGATACGGTGACGTAATACATCATGGCATACCGCGCGTATGTCTTCGGGAATAACATAGCCTCTGCGTTTGATGAAGGCGTAGGCTTTTGCTGCCATGGCAAGGCTAATACTGGCACGTGGTGAGGCGCCGAAAGAAATCATATCTTTGAATTTTTCCAATTTATAGTTTTCCGGAAAACGCGTTGCAAAGACGATGTCAACAATATATTTCTCTATTTTTTCGTCCATATATACATCCTTGACCACTTGGCGGGCACGGATAATATCATCGGGTTTAAGTATTTTGGAGGCTTTAGGGAAGCTTTGTGCCAGATTGTGACGGATAATTTGTTGTTCTTCTGCTTTTTCGGGGTACGAGATCACAACTTTTAGCATAAAACGGTCAACCTGGGCTTCGGGAAGAGGATAGGTTCCTTCCTGTTCAATGGGGTTTTGTGTGGCCATTACCAGAAATGGATTGGGCAGTTTGTAGGTGTTTTCGCCAATGGTAACCTGTCGTTCCTGCATGGCTTCCAAAAGGGCACTCTGTACCTTTGCCGGGGCGCGGTTAATTTCATCAGCTAACACAAAGTTGGTGAAGACCGGTCCTTTTTTTACAACAAATTCTTCGTTTTTCTGACTGTATATCATGGTTCCCAATAAGTCGGCAGGCAGCAAATCGGGTGTGAACTGTATTCGGCTGAATTTGGCATCCACGATGGTGGCCAGTGTATTGATGGCCAGTGTTTTTGCCAAACCGGGAACACCCTCCAAAAGAATGTGACCGTCGGACAGAAGGCCAACCAGCAAACTTTCTACCAAATGTTTTTGCCCTACAATGACTTTGTTCATTTCCAGGGTCAGTAAATCTACGAATGAGCTCTCTTGTTTAATTCGCTCATTGAGTTCTTTAATGTCAACAGTTTGATCCATAACCAGAGGTTTTATCAATTGTTAAAGTTATAATTTATTGTATATTTTGATTTCGGAGTGAAACACTTTGACTTGTGTTTTTTCTGAAAGCATTAAGCTTTATACTTAATAGCTCTCGATCTTTTTTACAAGAATTGTTCCAAAGTTGAATAAATTTTCTTGTTTTTCGGGCGTTTTGAGTAGTAAGAATTATTTATTTCTTATAGGAAAAGTCTGGTAGCAGATAAGTAAGTTTCATTTTATCGGCTTGTAAAGTTTGATACATGTGAGTTTGCTAGTGCAAATAATCATTTTGAAAGCGGGCGATGCGAAAAGAATGGGGTTTTTTGGCTGATACTATTTGTTGAATTATAAGGATAACTGTAACATTGAGTTGAATAGATTGGTGTAGTGGGACGCTGTAATTTATTTGTCAATGTTTGCTGTTGGAATAGTTTCTAATGATTTGTTTGTGATGTTGAGTGTCATTTAAAATGACTATAATTTAAATTTAGATTTGGCAAATTTGTAAATAAAGGCGGCTGTTTGATCTATGCCTAATACAGAACTGTTAATGCAAAGGTGATAGGACGTAGCTTTACCCCATTTTTTGTTGCTAAAATAGTAGTAATAGCCGGCTCTTTTTTTGTCCATTTTTTCTATCCATTCGCTGGCTTTATCTTTATCGATGCTTTCGTATTTAGATATACGTTCGATGCGGTCTTCCCGGTTGGCGGAGATGAATATGTTTAGTGTGTTTGGCTGATTTTTTAACACATAATCGGCACAGCGTCCAACAAATATAACGGATTGTGATGCCGCTATTTTTCGAATGACATCACTTTGAATCTGAAACAAGGCTTCATGACTTAAATAATGCCCTGAAAATACTTCATCCATTAATGAATTTCGTAAACCGAATAACCCGCCAAAAGTGCTGTGACCTACTTTTTCATCCATTTCCTCAAAAAATTCTTTTCCCAAGCCACTATCTTTTGAGGCCATATTGATGAGTTCTTTGTCGTAAACGGGCAGGTTCATTAGTTTTCCTAATTGTTGTGCGATTATTTTTCCGCCGCTTCCCGGCTCACGACCTATCGTTATTGCAAAAGTTGTCATATATATCAGGTTTTGGAGTTCGTTAATTTATGCTTTTTGATTGGATTTTTGGTATTGTCTTATTAAAAAGGCCGAGGCAACAATACTTGATAAAACGTCGGCGGTACGCAGACTGTACCATACGCCCAAAACGCCATATATTGAGGGCAGGAAAAGCAGCAGCGGCAGTAAAAACAGAACCTGTCGGGTCAATGAAAGGAAGATGGCTTTGTCTGCTTTCCCGATGCTTTGAAAGTAGTTGGCTGTTACCATCTGAATTCCCAGCAAAGGAAAGAAGGTTAGAACAATTTTTAAACCAGAGGATGCAGCTTTTATCAGTTCTGCGTCTTTGGTAAATAATGAGGCTACGGCTTCAGGGAAGAAAACGCCCATTAAAAAGCCTAATGTCATAATGCCGGTGGCCAGCATTAGGGTGTATTTTAGTACTTCTTTAACACGATCATGATTTCGGGCACCGTAGTTATAGCCGACGATAGGCTGCATGCCCTGATTCAGCCCCAGAACTATCATCGGAAAAAGAATGGCCATGCGGTTGATTATGCCATAAGCCCCAATGGCCAAATCGCCTCCATGTCGCGATAAACTTTGATTGATAACGATTACTATTACGCTGGCAGTCGCATTCATCAAAAAGGGAGATAGGCCTATGGACAGTGAGTCTTTCACGATTTTCCATTTCAACCGGAATGTTTCTTTGTGCAGATGTATAAATTCGCTTTTATTGCTGAAAATTTTGATTTGCCAGACCAGCATGCTTGTCTGAGCTATTACTGTGGCCAATGCTGCGCCTTTAATACCCCATTCAAAGACATAAATAAACAGCGGGGTGAGAATGATATTGATGATTACTGATGAAATGGTGGTATACATTGAAACAAGAGGCTTGCCAGTGGCTCGCAGCAGGGCGTTTAAACCCAGATACATGTGGGTGACAATATTTCCTAACGATACCACTACCATATAATCGTGGGCGTAGGGTAAAGAATCGTTGCTGGCACCGAAGAAATAGAGGATTGGATCCATAAATGAAAGAATCACCACTGTATAAACAATGCCAAGTATTAAGTTTAATACAAATACGTTTCCCAAAATACTGTTGGCCGATTCGTAGTCTTTTTGTCCCAGTCGCAACGACATTAGTGTGGAAGCACCTACACCTATCATGGCTCCAAATGCTGCGCCCAGATTCATCAAAGGAAAAGTGATGGCCAATCCGGAGATGGCAATGGCGCCCACACCCTGACCGATAAAAATACTGTCGGTGATGTTGTATAGAGATGAGGCCGTCATGGCAATGACTGAAGGAATGGCATATTGAAGCAGTAGCTTCCAAACATTTTTTGTGCCTAAATCAGTGGGTGTTGCTTTTTCAATCATATAATAAACATAACTGTTTTTGAATGGTTTAAATTTGGGTTTATCTGTAATGTTCAACTATTGCATTGTGTTCGCTTTCAAAATGGTTATTTATATTAGTAAATTTGCATTTTTCAAGCTTCACAAGTCTTGAATTTGAAGGTTATAGCTTAAGTTTTGATTTTATGGGCATGCCCTAAATAGTCCTTGCAATAAAGTTCTAGTTTTAAATTTTAGAACGTATTATTTTGAGGACGTGCTTGACGGTAAAAAAATGGCGTCTTTTTGTGACTTTATAAATTGTAAAAATAGGGCTTATTTTAAAGCGGGGTTCGCTATTTAAGGTCTTTTAGCATTTTACGGAGTTCGATTGCCATTACGGGGTTGGCTGACGCCACTTCCCGACAACCAATTGTTGTAAAAAAAATGGGGTGGTGTGCTTCCGAATATTTGACAAAATAGTTATCTTTCATTTTTTAACAGTTAAAAAGTTGCTTAGTCTATGTTTGAAAATAATGAATTTGTGTGTCATCACATGCAATTAACCAAGGCTGATATTTTAAAAGCCATTCGTGAAAAGAAATTGACCACTTTTGAACAAATACAGGACGAAACCGATGCAGCCACCATTTGTGGTAATTGCACGGCCGATATTGAAGAAATTCTTGAAGAAGAGTTAAAACGTCAGCGTAGCGAAAAATCCTGATGTTTCATCAGTAATGAGCTATCACCATAGCTTAAGAACCGAAAGTTGTGGCTTAGAGCATGGTCATAGACTTTTTTCCAGTTTTCACCGATTAGTGCCGCTATAAGTAACAATAGCGTGCTTTTGGGTTGATGAAAATTGGTGATGAGTCCGTCAATGACTTTAAATTTATAACCAGGCGCAATCATAATGGTTGTGGCAGCCTTGAAGTTATCTAAGTGTTTTTTTATCAGGTAATCAAGGATCGTTTGTAGTGATTCTTTTAAGGGAAGAGCAGATGTTTCATTGAATCCATCCCACTGCGACACAAGATCAAACGGTTTTCCTTTGGCGCATTTTACTCCTGCAATGTAAAGGCTTTCCAGGGTTCTGACGGAGGTGGTGCCAACGGCTATAATGGGGCCATCATGGTTAATGAGTTGTTCCAGTGTGTTTCGTGTGACAACAAAGTGTTCGGTGTGCATTTCATGTTGGGTAATGTTTTCACTTTTTACCGGCTTAAAAGTTCCGGCACCAACGTGAAGTGTTAACTCCGCTTTTTGTATGCCTTTTCGTGTTAATTGGTCCAGAACCGTTTCCGAAAAGTGTAAACCTGCAGTAGGGGCTGCCACCGAACCATCGTATTTTGAATAAACGGTTTGGTACCGTACGCTGTCAATGGCTTCGGCTTCTCGCTCCAGATAGGGCGGGATGGGTGTTTGTCCCATCGCTTCTAACAGGTCGGCGAAGGTCGTTGTCGGGTTGTCCCAGTTAAAACGTATTATGGCACCATCTGACTCACGTTGCACCAATGTAGCCTCGATTTTGATAATGCCATTGGCGGTGATAGCTTCTGTGCTGATAACTCCTTCTTTCCATTTTTTTAAGTTACCCACCATGCAATGCCATTCCACCTGTTGCGTTTGCTGAAATGCCAGGGCTGCATCAGCTGGGTTATGCGGCTCCAGACAAAAGATCTCGATAGAAGCACCTGTTGGTTTTTTGAATTGTAAGCGGGCTTTTATCACTTTTGTGTTGTTAAAGACAAGAAGTGTGTTGGCCGTTAATAATTCAGGCAAGTGTTTAAAGCTATAATCAGTGATGGTTCCATTGGTAATGGTTAGTAGTTTTGATTCATCCCGGTTGGATAAGGGGTATTTGGCAATTCTGTCGGATGGTAGGGGGTAATCGTATTCTGATATTTGGATGGATGGTATCTTCATTGGTTTATGTTTAATTCCTTTTTTACGTGCAGTCTTTGGGCGCCAGTTTATTTTTGGGGCTCCAAATTATGCTTTTTCTGCTTTAATATAAAACCCCGCAAAAATAGTTAACTTTGTTTCAAAATTGAATGTTATGAGTGGAAAAGTAGAACGCGGTGATCGTGTCAGGTTTCTGAATGAAGTGGGAGGTGGTATAGTGACCCGTCTTGAAGGTAATTTGGTATTTGTTGAAGATGAAGATGATTTTGAAGTGCCGGTGCCGGCATCCGAAGTTGTGGTGGTTGAAAAAGCTTCCGATGCAGATACAACGCGGGTAAATAATGCCGAAGTCAAAAAAGAACCTGAAAGCGTGAATGTGCCGGTGTCAGAGAAAGAAGCCTATCATGAAGAGCTGGAAGAAGAACACGATGACTTCAATCCACGCTTTTATTTGGCATTCACTAAAGGAGGGGTTTCAAACGATCAGGACGACCAACTGTTTGTGCACATTATAAATGATTCTAATTATTACTGTGTTTATCTTATCACCCAACTGGGAGATGATGGGATGATGTATGCACTTCATCAGGGAACAATTCAACCTAATACCAAGTTACAGCTTGGCGAGATGAAACTTAAGGATCTGGAAGCCACGTGGAATTTTCAGTTGCTCTTATTTAAAAAAGGAAAGCCTTTCCCTGCTTTAGCACCCGTTTCGTCTAATGTTCATATTAAGGCTAAGAAATTTTTTAAACAGAACAGTTTCGCCGGTAATGATTTTTTCTATCAACCGGCCGTTTTAATGTCAATAATAAAGAACGAACTGGAGTCGCAATTGGAGAAGCTGACCGATAAGGAAACGCTTGCTATTATCCGTGAGAAAGAAACCAAAGAGATACCACGTCAGTCGGTAAAGCGACAGTCAACACCTGAATTACTAGAGGTTGATCTTCATATTAATGAGCTGATTGATAGTGTGGCCGGGTTAAGTAACGGAGAAATTCTTCAAATTCAATTGGATAAATTTAACGCTGTTATGGAGGCCAACCTGCACAATAGGGGACGCAGGGTCGTTTTTATTCACGGTGTCGGAAATGGCGTTTTGAAAAATGAGTTGAGAAAACAGTTGGAACGTAAATACAAAAAAGTAGATTTTCAGGATGCTTCTTTTAAGGAATATGGCTATGGTGCTACCATGGTCATCATTAAATGATGTAGTTTGTCTTTAACTTAAGAACTTTTTTATTATTTTTCGGCCTGTTTCCTGCGAATGGAAGCAGGTTTTTTCTTGTCGATATAGGGTTAAACTACTGTTTTTGTGAATCTTGTTGATCTGATTGAGGATTTAATGTTATCGTCGTCTTCAGATGACACATATGCCTCAATAGATTAATTAATGCGGCTTTGTAACAATTTCAGACATCTGCGCGTAAAAATGTTTGAAATTTATAATCAGTCTAAAATAGATTACTATTAATTCTGTTTTAGAAACAAAATATTCAATGCAAAATAGTTGTGTTGTGTTTTTATTCTGATAGTCAATTAATAGGAAGGGTTCGTGAAGTTGTTCTTTGGTGGTTGGGTCAACCCGTGAATTGTTTTATCAGATTTATTTGTAAGTTTTTGAACCTTAAATGAATTCCTTTTCATTGTCATTTTCATTGAAAATGATCGTAAATAGGGGAATTAATTTATTTTTGTGTGTGATATTATAAGGTTTTGAATGCTCTTTAATAATCAGGATGAAAAAATGATGTGGTATTTCATATACTAATATTAGCAAGTTTTAAAGCAAATGAATAGTATTAATGATAAGACATGTCTTACCCTAATTCATAGGATATGATTTATAAATATTTACGACAATTATTCTTTTTTCTGTTAGTTTCATTTCTGACTACGTCAGGCATGTGGGCACAGGAGAGAGAAGTGATTACAAAACCACAAAAGCAACTACCTCCAGAGCTTAAAGGATTGCATCTCGAAGGTGGGGTCGCTGTAATATCCAGTGTGCCCGATGAGGTTTGTACCAATGGCGCTGCTGTTGATATTTATTTGGATCCTTCTATTATTCCATCCTCAGCAGTGCGTATTGATTGGGAAGTGTATGTGTTGGATGGAGTTGGTAATCAGGAGATGCATTCTGAGTGGATCGAAGATATAGGTACAGAACCGGAAAATGGTATTCGTTTTCATCCTGAATGGGTTTCTGAGGCTTACTATAATAGTTATGTTATTTTTTCATACCGTTTTTGGACTGGTATGGGGCATACAGGGGATACCAATTTTGACTATACGCTACTCTCAGAAAGTCCTTCTGTTTATAATTTTGCTGCCAGTGATGGCACAGATTATATCGAAGCCTGCGATGAGTCGGTGGTGCTGGTTCTTGATGGCTCTGAAGTGGGCGTTTCTTACGATTTGTTTAAAGATGGGGTTTCTGTCCTGCCCATCAAAAGATCGGGTTCAGGTAGTTCTGTCTCGTTTATTGTTGATCAGTCCGGTATATATACGGTTGTGGCTTACAGAAACAGTTCTGTATGTACTGAACTGATGAGTGGCGAAGTTGAAGTCGCTGTTTTTGATTTGCCGACACCATCTATAGATCCTGTTTCTCCGCTTTGTGAAGGGGAGACTTTGTCGTTGAGAGGAAATCCTGACGGCTTGGTATCGTATACCTGGACCGGACCTGGCATAACAGGATCGCTGTCGGGGCAGGATCAGGATTTGATCAATGTGCTGAAAACCACCCATGAGGGAACTTATTCGTTATTGGTTCAGGATAGCAATGGTTGTGAGAATACAGCCACTGTTGACGTCGTTGTGAATGTAGCACCCGAAGTGAGTATTACCAATCCGGGTCCGTTTTGTGAAGGCGACGCAGCGATTTTGACCGCCAATGTTACAGGTGGTCAGACGCCCTATTCTTACCAATGGTACGAAGAGGGAAGTGCCCTGCCCGCAGAAACTAACTCAACCATACTGATTGATCCGGTTTCGCTCTCAGACAATGGTGTGGAATACAGTATTGTTGTTAGCGATGATAATAGTTGTTCGAGTGCGGAGGTGGCAACTAATTTGACGGTTAATGAGGTGCCTGTGATTACGCCTGTTGCTTTATCGGGGATTTTGTGTGAAGGTAATACGTTAACTTTTTCCACCACCGCTTCGGGAGGAAGTGGAACATATACCTATAACTGGACTTTGGATGGGGTGACCCTTCCTGAAACTTCTGATGAACTTTCGCTTATACTATCTGCCGGTAGTTATACTGTTGCCGTTTCTGCCACCAGTGGAGGATGTGTCAGTCCCGTTGAAACCTATGCTGTTACTGTTCTGGCCAATCCTGTAGCAGATTTGACAGGCGATGCTGATGTTTGTCTTGGCTCAACAGCCTCGTACGATGCTACCGGAACAACAGGTGCTACTTCTTATCAGTTTTTTCTGGATGGGACCAGTGTTCAGGGACCATCTGCTATCGCAACTTATTCATATACGCCTGTAGCAGCTGATGCCGGGGCGCATACTTTACGAGTGGTTACCAGCAATGCCAATGGATGTACCGATGAAGCTTCTTTGAATTTTGATGTTTATCCGAATCCTGTCGTTTCCATGACTTTGGACGATACAGAGATTTGTACAGGAGAAAGTACTTCTTTGAATTTTTCCCTGACCACCGGGCAGGCACCCTGGTCGTTGATCTATAATGATGGTTCAGGCGATATTACGGTTTCCAGTATTTCTTCTTCCACGCATTCAATTTCGGTTAATCCATCTGCAACAACTACTTACACACTGGTTTCGGTTACTGATGCAGGAGGTTGTAACATTACGCCTGCAACAACTGTAAATTTAGTTGTTAACCCGATTCCGGTACTGGCCGATTTAACCGGTGACAGTGAGGTTTGTTTGGGAGAACCTTTTTCTATTTCTGCTTCAGCTTCGGGAGCTACTGCACCATATAGTTATAACTGGGAGCAGGATGGAGCAGCACTGACTTTTTCAGGTAGTGTTTATTCGCAAACCAATGCGGCACTTTCGCATGCCGGGACATATACTGTTGTTGCTGTAGACGATAAGGGCTGTATGAGCACCTCCAAAAGTCATACTTTAACCGTTAATGAAGCCACTGCTACTCTGTCAGCAAATCCCGGCGATCAAATTTGCGCAGGCACATCGGTAACTTTTACTGCTGGTGGTGCCGGCACAGGGACCTATGAATTTTTTGTGGATGGTACTTCTGTTCAGGGGCCGTCAGCAACCGCTACATATACATCAGCCGCGTTGACCGATGGTCAGGTGGTGTCTGTTAATATTGTGGATGGCAGTGGTTGTGCTGATGCGGAATCTATTACCATGACGGTCTATCCATTACCTGTTGCTGCTATCTCTTTTAGCGATACAGAGATTTGTTCCGGCGAGTCAACGACACTTTCCATCTCTTTAACCACGGGTGTTGCACCCTGGTCGGTAACCTATAACGATGGGGTTAATGACGTAACCGAAACCAATATTGCCACATCCGTTTTTACCACGAGTATTATTCCCACGGCCGATGTGACTTATACGTTATTATCTGTTACCGATGCCAATGGTTGTTCGGCGGTTCCTACGGGTACCGCTTCTGTAACGGTTAATAGCAATCCAACAGTTTCGTTACCTGCCAACGATGCCATTTGCCTTGGCGAAGATTATACTATTACGGCTACACCGGGTGGAGGAAGTGGTAATTATGTTAATTACACATGGACCAAGGACGGTACTGTTTTATCATCCGTTACAGGTGCATCGGTTTCAATTATCGGAGCTAAAGCCTCTGACGCTGGTACGTATGAAGTAACTGTAACCGATGACAACGGTTGTATTAGTGGTGTTGATAATTTTGTTTTAGTTGTTAATGAGGCTACAGCAACATTATCTGCCACGTCTACAGAAATTTGTGAGGGTGAATCGATTACTTTCACTGCCGGAGGGGCAGGAACGGGAACTTATGAGTTTTTTGTTGAAGGTACCTCCGTTCAGGCACCTTCGACTACTAACACTTATAGCTCTTCAGTTCTGACTGATGGCCAGTCTGTATCAGTTAAAATTGTTGATGTAAATGGCTGCGAAGACAGTGAATCACTTACCATCACTGTCAACGAAAAACCTGATTTTTCTATTACAGCCGATGTTAATGATGTATGTGCCGGAACATCCATTAAAGTTTCAGCGCCAACCGGATATGATAGTTATATTTTTTATGTAAATGGCGTGGAAATTCACTCCGGAGCCGCCAACACATACAGCAGTAGTTCCTTTAATAATAATGATGTTGTTAGTGCAGAAGCCACTTTAGGAGGCTGTTCATCCACAGCTAATAATAGTGTCACCTTACAGATTAAGGATTTGCCTGTTATTACGTTAAGTAGTGATAAAAGTGATGATACTGCTTGTCTCGGAGATGCAATTACTTTTACGGCGTCAGGTGGCGATGTTTATCAGTTTTTTGTGGACGGTACAGGTGTAACTGCAACAACGCCTAATACCTATATTTCCAGTTCTTTAACCGATGGTCAGGAGATTGTTGTAGTCGGGACCGGGACGAATGGGTGCTCCAATAGTGATACTGTGGTCGTTACTATCAATGAACCAGTTGCTAAATTAGAGGTTGATGATACCAATGTTTGTTTGGGCTCAACAGCTATCTTAAAAGCATCAGGTGGCGATTCGTATGAATTCTTTGACGCATCTGATGCGTCGTTGCAAGGACCGGATGCCAATAATGAATTGAGTATCGATGTTAATAGTCTTACGGCTACCTATTCTTATTATGTTACTGTCACTGACGCCTATGGCTGTACCGATACGTCAGATCCGGTCAAACTTACGGCGGTGCCACTTCCGGTAGCCTCACTCACAGCTTCTGAAACTGAGATTTGTGAGGATAACCCTGTTACTTTTACCGCCAGTGGAGGTACCAACTATGCATTTTATTTAAATGGAGTGTCGGTTCAATCAGGAACCTCAAATACTTTTACCTATTCATCACTCTCATCAACCGACGAAATTTATGCGACAGTGACTGATGCCAGTACTTGTGAATCACTGCCTTCAGATACATTGATAGTTTCTGTGCATCCTAAACCAATTGTGGAGTTAACCGCGAGTTCTCTTAATGTTACCGAAGGTGAGCCTATTAATTTTACGGCTACAGGAGGCGACGAATATCAGTTCTACCTGAATAGCGTTTTGGCCGTAGATTGGTCGGGGACTAATACATGGACACTTAATGCCCCTCAGGACGGTGACATTATCACTGTGCTGGGCCGTTCAGGATATGGTTGTATTGGAAGTGATGCCGATACTTTATCGGTGGATGCTTATCCGGTTGTATTTGATTTATTACCAGATAGTGTGACTTATTGTGGATTCGATGGTGCTCAATTATATCTGTCGGGTTATGAAACTGATGTGACTTATGCTTTATATGAAGTGTCGGGTGCAACGCCTGTCTTTTACGAGAATGGAACAGAAGGCAATAATGGCGTGATGACCACCATTCTTTGGAACAATGTGCCGGAAGGGCAATACACTGTTTTGGCAACCCGCAATGGGGGTACTTCTCCCTTTGTACAGTATGAGGATACTACAGTTGTTATAGCTTTACCGTCTCCAGCTCAGTTTGATATGAGTCCGGGTGGGACTTTTACGTCTTGTGAAACCGATAGGGATATCACTTTGTCGGGTTCGGAAGTCGATATTGAATATTATTTGTTGCATAACGGTAGCAGGATGAGTATTTATCCAATAATCGGAGACGGCAATGCATTGGATTTTGGTTCCATAAATGTTGATGGTACCTATCAAATTGAAGCGTATGACACAGAGTCAGGCTGTTCAAGTATTATGAATGGTTCATTGGTTTTGGATTATGTTGATGGTACGCGGTTTAATCTGATTTCGGTTCCTTCTGTTCCTGTATACTGTGGCTCTGATGACGATGCAGGTGTCAATTTATTGTTGGATGGTTCTGAAACCGGGGTGATATACCGACTTTGGAAAAATGGGACTGAACTTAATAATGCTAATGCGGGAACTGGTGATACATTGGATTTTAACATTCAAAAGGCTGGTGTTTACCGCATAGAAGCTGAAGTTACCGGTGAATGTTCGTTTTTTATGAATAACAGCATTACGATTACTGAAGACCCTGGTGTAAATATTGTCAATCTTGTGGCCGAAAATGATGGATTATACTGTGAAGGTGATGCTGGCGTCGAAATCAGTCTTGCAAGCCGGGAGGATGGTGTCACCTATGAGTTGTATTACTCATCGGTTGAATCGGCTAATCTATTGAAAATTATGGTGCCTACAGATCTAAATTCGTTTGGGACCTTTGATCTGCCTGGTAATTATATACTACAGGGCTATTTTGAGGGTGGTTGTGATGCAGTACCGCTGGATACTGTGACTGTGGGCCATGCAACTAAGCCGCAAGTGTATGGGCTTTCAGTGGATGGCAATTTGTGCGATGGCACAGGTAGCGCGGTTCTTTCACTCGAAAATTCGGAAACCAACGTTGATTATCAGTTATATTATGATGATGGAACCGGGTTTACCTACACCGGAAAGCAAGTAAACGGGGCAGGAGGACCCCTTTATATATCGGTTTCCGATGCCGGTTTGTACTATATTATGGGTGCTTTTAACGATGGCACATCAGCATGTACTTCTATTATGCCCGATACGGTAGAAGTGAAATCTGTCGCTTATCCTGAGCGAAGAGAGTTAACGATTAAGGATGGTGAAGATTGCTCCACCGGTGCCGAAATAAGCATTGTTTCGCCGGAAGCCGATGTTACGTATGAATTATTCCGGTATGATCCAACACTTAATGACATCATTGCTACCGGTAATGTTGCTGATGCTTCAGGTAGTTTCGAACCTGTTGTAGACGGGGATGGTTATTATCATATTTATGCCTCTCATTTTGGGTGCGGTAAGTTCCTGGAATATGGCGGCGATTCTATTCATGTTCAAATATCAGGCGTACCTGTTGCCTATTCTGCGTATGGTGAAGATGCTGTTTGCGAAGGCGACGGCAGTACTTCGGTAATGTTGAGTGGCTCCGAAACAGGTGTTACCTATTATTTGTACCGTTATGATACTGACAGCACCGCTTCTGTGATTGATTCGATTGAGGGTTCAGATATGGTTGATTTTGAGGTGTATAGCGAAGGTGTTTATTATATAGAAGCTGATATGTCTGGTTGTGTCGTTCCTATGACAGGAGAGGTTGAGGTGACATTTAATCCGTTACCGGTTGCCTTTAAGATGACAGGCTCAGGTATTTATTGCGGCGCTGATGCCGGCGCTGTACTTGGCCTTGAGGGTTCGGAAACGGATGTGCTTTATACCTTGGTGGGTTTCGACGGCGTTGTTTATGACAGTGACGTTCCGGGAACCGGTTCTGAAATTACGTTTGCCGCTCAGAATATTGAAGGTCAATATCGTGTTTTTGCCAAGAATCAAGTGACCGGATGTACCTCTAGCATGAACGACAGCGTAAAAGTACAATACATGACGGTACCTGATACACTTTCGGCAACGGTAACTCTTAGCTCAAGCGATGGTTTGTATTGCAATAATGAGCCAGGGATTACTGTTACTGTTTCTAATGTGCAGAATGGGGTGACTTATTCGTTGCTGGATTTAACTTCCGGAGAAACGACAAATTCGGTTATTGCAACTATTGATGGAGGAACAGTCGAATTGTTAGCGTCTGATTTATCAACGGATGGTAGTGGTACTGATTTACGAATTCTTGCTTCCTATGAAGACGGTAGTTGTGGCGGTGCTCTTGATACGATTAATGTTACTTCGGAGGATGCGCCGGATGCGCCAGTTATAGTATTGCCCACAGGGAATTCATTAAGTGTGTGTAGCTATGATGCCTACATCAAAGTTTACCCGTTCGATACGGATGTTGATTATACCATCTTTTCTGACGTTGCGCTAGATGTCTTCGACGATCCTACGGTGGTTAATGACACTTTGGTTTGGGATCTAACAGATGGTATTACAGGTTCTTTTATATATGTTGAAGCCTCTATTGATGGACATTGTCCCGTTTCCTCCCGATTTATCAGTGTTAATATTTTGGAAGGCATTGATCCATTCGTACTAAAGGCTGATAATGGTCTTTATTGTGAGGGTACCGACGGACTAATAATAGAAGTTGATACCACCACTGCCGGTTTCTATTATGAATTATATCAGGACGGTGTGGATGATGTTCCGGTTGATATCATTAAGGGTAATGGCATGGCCAAATCGTTTATGCCTGTTACAGGAAGTTCTACTGGCGTTGATTATTATGTGAAGGTGGATGCTACTACTGTTTGCTCTTCCATTGATCCTGTTACAATTACAGTTACGGAAGTGCCGGTGCCGGTGTATCAGACTTTAAATGATTCAATATTAACCGGTTCCAGAACCATGTTGTGGCTCTCCGATTCAGAGGAACCTAATACTTTCTTACCTTCTATTTGGAAGGATACAGTTTTTTATCAGTCTTATGTTGATGATATACCAGATATAGAGTATGAGTATGGTTATTATATCGAGGGAGATGGCAATTCAATATCGTTAGATACTCTTGTTGTTAGTGGAAATGCTATTTATTTTGCCAAAAGAAATGTTTATGATGCCTTGGGTGATTCTATTTTGGGTTGTTGGGCCGATTTTGATGATGTTCCACCCTTGGTAATAGGATCTAATAAAATTAATGCAGAGGATTTCTATTTGTTTGTTCCTGTTGATAAAAATACGGTAGGTGTTAATTTGTCTGATTATGTTACCCCGGATTATATACCTAAGGATGAACTTGACTTTAAACTCCTGGTTGGAGATGTTGAAGGTGATGATGGTTTATTCTGGATGTGGAAGAATGAAGAAACTGCAAGTGGAACCGAAGTTGACTCTCTCAATTTAATGGATTTTGAATCTAATATCTTGGCTTCGCTTAAGTTATTGGATACTAATCAAGATTCCTGTGTTTTTGCGCGTAATTCATCGGTATTGTATGGTGTTATCAATGTTAATTACACTGTATCTCACGATGATTATGGTTCGGATGGCGGTACCATTACAATTGTTATAGGTAATGCCGTAGGAGTTGATGGAACCACCTTTATACTTCCCAATGCCTTTTCTCCCAATGGAGACGGGGTAAATGATGTTTTTAAGATTGAGGGGCTGGATAAAGAATTTAGCGATGCCTCTCAGGATCCTGAGACACAATTAACTGTATTTAACCGTTGGGGAACCATTGTTTATCAAAGTGAAGGTTTGCGTTATGGTAACGGAGGTAGCTGGTGGAATGGAACCTCTAATTATAGTAACATGGTTTCCATAGGAGATGACTTACCCAACGGAACTTATTTTTATGTGCTAAAAGTTAAGCTTTTTATTGGTGAGAAAATCGTTAATAAAGATTTTGCCGGTTTTGTAGAACTAAGAAGATAATATTTTGAGACAATTGATAATTGCAGATAGTAACCCTTCTGCTGTTTGTGAAAACGAAAGTGGCAGACAGCAGCTAAGCCCATTTACTATGGTTAAAAGATATCTGATTTTACTGGGTGTTATTATGGTTAGTAGCCTGGGATTGATAAATGCACAAAATCAATACTCCTACAACCATTATATTGCCAACCAGGGGTTGTTGAACCCAGCCTACAATGGTACGCGCGACGTGATTAGCGGTCTGTTTTTGCACCGTAATCAGTGGATCGGTGTTGAAGGCGCACCTATGCTTGACGCTCTTAATGTGCACGGCCCTATTGAAGGAACCAATATAGGTGTGGGCGCCAGTTTTGTTAACGATCATATCGGATTTTCCAATACCTTTGATTTTATGGGGTCTGGTTCTTATCGGATTATGATGGATCGAAATAAAAAGTTCTTATCCTTTGGCCTTCAGCTGGGTTTTAACTCCATTGCTTACGATGGGACACAGGCTGTTACAGGTGATTATGGAGATCCGGTGTTTAATGGAAAAATGTCAAAGCTTTACTTTAATGCCGGGTTTGGAAGCTATTTTTATAGTGAAGATTACTTTGTCGGCTTCTCTGTTCCTAAATTTTTTAGTAATTCGTATAATAAGGCTAGTGAGGATTTTAAGAATACGCTTGATTTTAAAAATCTTCACATGTATCTCTATGGAGGTTATGTTTTTGACTGGGGTGCTGTAAAAGTGAAACCAACGCTACTCATGAAGGAAGTCTACGGCGCCCCCCTTCAATTTGACATCTCAGCCAATGTTTTACTGGCCGAGAAAATATGGGTGGGGGCGTCATACAGAACTACTACTGATGTCGTATTTTTACTCGAATATATCATTAACAGACAGTTTACGGTACGTTATTCAGGCGACTATTCTTTTGATTCAATAAATAAGTATGCGCAGGCTGGATCCCATGAAATTGGGATTCAGTTTGATTTTACATTTAATAAAAGACCTGGTATGCGTTCTATTCGTTATTTTTAATGTTTAAATTCGCTTTAGTTTCTGTTATCTTGCATTGACATGAGATATAAACTAGTTTATACCAGAGTTAACCTAAACCTATGATGTTCATTTTAGGCGGTATTTTGAAAATTAAAGAAGTATATATGAGACCTACCTATCATTCAATATTGATTCTTGTCATGGTTTTTTTACCGGTTTTGGCTACCGGACAAAGTTCCATGTATCGTCGTGCAAACACTCAGTTCGATAGAGGTGAATATTATGAAGCGCTTCAGATTTTTAATGAAATTGTAGAGGATGGGTATGAGCTGGATCCAGAGAGTAAACTTAAGGTAGGACATTGTTATTATCAATTAAACAATGTTGACGAAGCCTTTAATTATTTCATGGAGCAGGAGGATAAATTGAGTGGCTACGACCTTTATGTGTATGCGCTTATAAATCATAAAATTGGTTTTTATGAAGGAGCCATTGATTTGTATCGTAAAGCACGTCCTCAAAATCCGGAAAGACAAGGCCAGATTGACGAATTGATTCGTTCCTGTGAATGGGCCATGAATAATCAGGAATTTTTGCCGGTTCGTGTAAACCCGTCGTCCATAATGACATTTGGGCAATCGTTTGGTGTTCAGTATTATAAAGATGGTATCGTTTATTCATCAGCTTCTCCTGAAAAGGAAGGTGGAAAAAAAGACCGTCAGGGACGTAATTTTTTGAGCCTTTACTATTCTGATTTGGATGGCGATAACTTGAAAAATACCCGTGTATTTTCACGTAATTTGGTATTTGATTATCATGTCGGTGCCATTTCTTTTTCGCCGGATGAGAAGGCTATGTATTACACCCGAACGGTTAGAGTTAAGGGTGGTGATAATAAATTGAAAATATTTTCTGTGGTTTTTGATGGATCCGATTGGGTGGACGATATTGATCTTAATATTAATAGTAATGATTATGACAATGCCCATCCTGCTGTAACGCCTGATGGTAAGAGTTTGATTTTTGTCTCCAACCGACCAGGTGGTTATGGAGGAAAAGATTTATGGATGGCCGATATTAAACCCAATCGAACCTTGACAAATGTTAGAAATCTGGGACCAAAAATTAATTCTTTTGGCGATGAGTTGTTTCCTTTTGTCAGTACTGATAATATTCTTTATTTTTCCAGCGATGGGCATGTTGGATTTGGAGGTCTTGATTTGTACAGGAGTAAAAATGAAAATGGTGTTTGGTCGGCTGCTGAAAATATGATGCAACCTTTTAATTCATATAAAGACGATTTTGGGTATGTGATAAATCCAAAAGATAAAAATCGGGGATTTCTTTCAACCAACCGTACCGGCGAAGGAAATGATGGTATTTTTTATGTACAGTATCGGGAAGAGGAGTCAGAGCCGGAAGCGAAATCTACTGCCCCTGTCATAGGCCTGCTACCAGAGACCGTCGTTGATACTGTTACTATACCAGAGGTGGTACCTGTTGAAGAAGTGAAGGTTGATTTAAGTATTTTCCCGGATTCTTTTGCAAGCGTGGTGACCAGTTCTTTCAATGGCAATGCTATTCAGGGCGCCAATATTAACTTAACAGATCCTGTCACCGGCAAACAGATCGGCGTCATTACATCGGGATCCAATGGCCGTTTTGAAGTGCCCATTCCGGATGCTTATCGTAAAGAGGGGCAGGATATTCATATTGCTGTTAGCAAAGACGAGTTTAAAACATATACGCTTGATGCTAATATTATGGAGCTTAAAGAAGTCGGTAAAGCTGGAATTCTTTTAGCTCCGATATTTAAGGAGCCTGATTTGAATGAGATTAGTGGCTTAGTGATACCTTATGAAGGTAATACGATTACAGCAGATGGGTATCGTAAACTTGATCAAGTTGCTGCCTATCTTTTGAATAACCCACAGGTAGTTATTAAATTAAATGGACACACAGATGCTCGTGGAAATATGATAACCAATTTAAATACCTCTCAATCGATCGCAGAGGCTGCCGGTAAATATTTGGAATCAAAAGGGGTTTCTGAGTCGAATTATATTCCCCGCGGTTACGGCGAACGCTATATTCTTAATAAATGTCGAAGAGGAAAGCTTTGTGATAAAGCGGAGCATCTACAAAATAGAAGAATTGAGGTTGTGGTATGGCGTTTCAAAAATTAATGGAATATCTTTGTATTTAATTTAACGTACTTTAGAATCCTGATATAATATTCAAAATATGAATAAGCTGATAAGAAATCTTTTAATCATTATTGTTGTTTTTAGTAATGTTTCTTTGGCTTTTGGGGATAGGCTTGCTCATTTAAGAACCAATAAAAAAATTATTACCGTTGCAGATATTAGCGTACCTTATTTTACCATTCAAATGGTCGCTCTTAAATTGCCGCCTGGTGAGCCTTCTTTTTTTCGGGATGTTGAAAAAGTATACGAATTTGTTTGCGCTGATGGGTTTGTTAGATATACTGTAGGTCGTTTCAATACAATGGCTGAAGCGACTAGTCAAATATCAAAATATGAGGCGTTAGGTTATAAGGATCTCTTTGTGGTAGACACGCGCAACCTTAAGTTAACCCGAACCGATTATCAGCCTTCGTCTAATGCCATAGGTCCTTTAGCTGGCGTTAGTTACACGGTTCAATTGGCGGCCTATCGGTTCCCAGTTTATGTCAGCGATTTTGAGGGCTTTGATGATGTGTTCGAATATTATATGAAAGATCGTATCTATCGTTACTGTGTTGGCTCTTATGACGGTAGTGTGGCCAATGTTGAGTTGGAGAAGATAAAAAAAATGGGGTTTCCTGATGCTTTTTTAGTTCCACTGGAAAAGTACCAGCCTTTTAGAATTGAATAAAATCAGCAAGTCGGTCTGTCGCCGCGGTTTATACCGGGGAGGAAAGTCCGGACAACGTAGGGTAGCGTGCTTCTTAACGGGAAGATGGCCGTGAGGTTATTGTAGCGTAACAGAAAATAACCGGCCCGGTTTACCGGGTCAAGGGTGAAAAGGTGGGGTAAGAGCCCACCGGTATGCCTGGCAACAAGCATAGCCGTACGCCACACGTGTTGCAAGACCATGTATATCCGGGTTCCCGAAAGGGTACAGGGTCGCTCGCTCTGATGCTTGCAGCCCGGAAGGGTAGGTCGCTCAAGGTGCCGGGAAACCGGTATCTTAGATTAATGACAGACACCGTTTTTACGGTACAGAATCCGGCTTACAGACTTGCTGCTTTTTTTTAAAAACTCGATGCGTGAATGTAAATATCTTTTTTAACCGGCTTAAGACGTTTATTACAGTCGAAATTTGGCACGTTCGAAACGATCAGACCTCTAAACGTCAATTTTTCCTTATTCGTATTTTTCGAATTTTTGTGTTGGCTATCCGTCGTTTTTTGGCGGACGACTGTCAGGTAAAAGCCTCTGCTCTGACTTATTATTCTTTATTGTCTGTTGTTCCGGTTGTTGCTTTGGCTTTTGCCATTGCCAAAGGGTTTGGTTTTCGCGAAACACTTGAGCTGGAATTGCAACGGCAGCTGGTGGGGCAGGAAGATGTGGTTAACTGGATCAAAGAATTTGCTTTGAGTTATCTGGACAATACCCGGGGTGGTGCCATTGCAGGCGTTGGGGTGGCTGTATTGCTCTGGAGTGTCATGAAAATATTGGGTAATATTGAAAAATCGTTTAATGACGTATGGGATGTCTCTCAGTCTCGTTCAATGGTACGCAAATTCAGCGATTACATTTCTTTTATGATGGTAGCCACTATTTTGTTGGTTGGTTCGTCGGGTTTTTTAGTGTTCATTACCAATAGTATTGAGGTGTTTCATTTGGGAAAGGTGGCGACCCCGATCATAACATGGGCCTTCCCAAATATAATGATATGGTTGGTGTTTACTATGATGTTTATGATCATGCCTAATACCCGGGTTAAGCCTGGAGCCGCTATTTTTGGAGGTATTATTGCCGGCTCTTTGTTCCTTTTTCTTCAGTTTGCTTATATTAATTTTCAGGTTGGCGTTTCAAAATACAATGCCATTTATGGCAGTTTTGCGGCTTTACCGTTGTTTCTTATTTGGTTAAATTCTTCATGGTTAATTGTTCTTTTAGGAGCTGAACTATCTTACTCTGCTCAGAATGAAAAAAGTTTTGAGTTTGAAACTGAAACCGAGAATATGAGTTATCATTATCGTCGGTTGGTGAGCATGATGTTGGTAAAGTTTGCTGTTGACAAGTTTCGTAACTCTGATCAGGCGCCTTCAAAAGAGGATTTTTCTGTAACTCTTAAATTGCCTACCCGGATGGTGTCTACTCTGCTCAATACGTTGGTCGAAGCCCAGGTTTTGGTTAAGGTAATTCCTGATTCTGGTGATGATCGGGACATCGGGTATCTGCCCGCTTTCGATATTGATTTAATGACGATTGAGGCGATTGTTGAAAAAATGGAAAATTGCGGTATCTCTGATTTTCATTTTGATGAGACGCCTGAATACCAGATATTTTCTAAGATCTTTTCCAACTTTAATCAGCTCTTGCATAAGTCGGCTGAAAATAAGTTAATTAGAGATTTGTAGAGGTCTGTAGTATCCTTGAATTTGACCATTTCAAAATTGAAACTATAAAGATCTGAATAGAAGACGGGCAACGGGTGATTAATTCTCGTTGAGGGGCATCAATTAGTATCAGCAAGAGAAAATTACTTTTATTTATGTCGCTCGTTTTAAGAATGGTCTTCTTATCTCTGTAATTTCATATTCTTCAAGTTGCGTAAGGAACATGCTATCAAAAAGCGATACTAGTACTAGCTATTGAGTATGTGAATTGTCAATAATAAGATATTTAAGTATTAAAGCCTTAGAAATGAAGTGCTTTTATTTGCCACAAGCGCTGTGATGCCAGGAGTGGTAAAAATAAGGATTATAAGGCTGTTATGCAGTTCTATGCCGTCCGCTTGAGGCATTTGTTCAGTATGCGTCAATGGGGGCTTAGAACGATTTATTTTTATGCTTATCGTGGTGTTGAAACAAATGCTTCAGGTTTTAAAGGTTTCGTTTGTTTGCTTGCTGGAGCCAAGTCCGTGTGGGATGGATTCTTTTTTATCATCTGTCAATGTTACTTCTGGGGTGTCTGATAAATACAAATAGTGTTGTAATACACAGGAGATCAGAGGGACAGCCCCGATATTAAGGGCTGATTTATCTTTTAGAATGTGTTGTAGTCCATTTCTATTGTTAACATGAGAAAATAATACGTTGCCATTCTTTTCTGAGGGCGAAGTATTGGGTGTTATTACAACAAAAGAATTGAAGATCCGTTTGTTTAACATCAATCAACAGTTGATTCTGATTGAAAAAAGATTGGAAGGTTTAGAGGTGGCAAAAAATAATCAACTGTGTTTTAACAACAAAGAACTGCTTCATGCTTTAAACGCATTGAAACAGTCCTTTGTCTATGTGGGGCCGCACCGGCAAGGACTAATTAAACTCCTAATTACAGGAATTTGGGCGCACTCATTTCGCGAAGATCCTCCGTATCCGAAGATATCCCTAAGGATGAGGCCTGTCCTTGAAACCAATAGCTAACCCGGTATGTTGTTAGTGTTGAGTTTAACAATCATTAGTGCCGGTACGGTTTTCTTTGTGTCAATGATCGTATTGCAAAAATAGGCTTTTTGTCTTCGTTTTGCAACTTTGAAAGGCTTCTTAACAACGTTATATCCTTTTATTTTCCTAATCTCCACGGGAAGTTAGTGTTACCTCTTAGTAATGATTTCATTGGGAAAACGCCTGAATTGGCAAATCGGATATCTTCGATCGTGTAAAACGCTTTGGGATTGTATTCCCGAATAATAGCAGACACATATTTGTAGTCGCTTCGTTTGAGCACGCAATATATGATGCTTACTTTTCCACGTACCCCATCGGCCGAATGTGAGGTAATACCAAACCCTTCGTTGGACAGGCGCTTAATGAGTGCATCCCCTGGCAGGTGGGTGATGATGCGAATGTTGAGATAACCAAGTGCCAGTTTTTCTTCAATTATCAACCCAACGTAATTCCCCACAGCAAAACCAGCTGAGTAGGCTACATAATAAAGCCAGTTATCGAGATTTTGAAATATCCGGCTCATGGCCAACAGCCAGATAAAAACCTCAAAAAATCCAAGGAATGGTGCTATTATCTTTAGTCCTTTGGATACGAAAACAATGCGAATAGTGCCAATGGTAACATCTGACACACGGGCTAAAAAAATAAATAGCGGCAGGAGTACCCATGTCCCCCAAAATCCATCCATCCATTCCATCAAATTATTTTTAAGGTTATTTCTTTTGTTTTATAATTCGTCTGCTATGGGCACCTATTGCAATTTCATTGTGCGCCACATCAAATACTGCCACATCAAAAAAAAGTTTGTTGTTTTCAACATATTTCAAATGAACCGTACATCGTATTGTTTCATTTTCTTTCGCGGCTCTAAAATGCTTGATGTTAATTTCAGAACTAACCGATGTTTCGTCTTCCAATAAATAGGGCTCTATAAGTGAAGATATAGTTTTTTCAATAAATAAAATCAGAGCCGAAGTCGATAATGTACGACTTCGGGATGTGCCTATGGTAGAGGCCAACTCTGTGTTATTTATGGTCTTTACGACTGTTAGTCTCAGCCCTTCTTGAATATTGTTGTTTTCCATGTTTCCTGGTTAAGGTTCGGGTTATTATGTAATATTCAAACTTAATGTTATCGTCTGATTTTTACAAAGACCAAAGCCTTTTTTCTTAAAATTCGGAGGTGAAATGGAATTCAATATTTTTAAAGCTTTCCTGAGCCATTTGAAGCATATATGATGAATCAGCAAGAAATACATCGCGTCCGTATTTGTCTTTGGCCATGTATTGAACTTTCCTCTTTTTAAAATCGTCTAATTGGGCTTTATCCGATGATTTTATCCAACAGGCTTTGTACAGCTTGATGGGCTCGTAGCGGCAGGCAGCACTGTATTCATGTAGCAATCGATATTGAATTACTTCAAACTGAAGGGCGCCAACTGTCCCGATAATTTTTCGTCCGTTAAACTGGTTGATAAATAATTGGGCGACTCCTTCATCCATTAATTGATCGATACCTTTGTTCAACTGTTTGGATTTCATGGGATCAGCATTTTCAATGTATTGAAATAGCTCTGGCGAGAAACTGGGCAGTCCCTTAAATTTAAGTTTTTCACCTTCTGAGAGTGAATCACCTATTTTAAAATTACCTGAGTCCGGGATGCCAATAATATCACCGGGGAAAGCTTCGTCAATAATCGATTTCTTTTCTGCCATAAAGGCGGTGGGGCTGCTAAATTTCATCTGTTTGCCTAAGCCAACGTGATAATAGTTGGTGTTACGCTGAAATTTGCCCGAACAAATTTTCACAAAGGCCAATCGATTACGATGGTTGGGATCCATGTTGGCATGAATCTTAAACACAAATCCGGAGAATTTTTCTTCGTCGGGTTGCACCAATCTGCTCTCGGTTATTGAAGGCCGTGGTGAGGGAGCTAGTTTCAAAAAAGCGTGCAGTAATTCGCGTACCCCAAAATTGTTGAGTGCACTGCCAAAAAAAACCGGGGCGAGCTGGCCATTTAAATAAGCTTCATGATCGAAATCAGGATAAACACCCAGTACCAATTCCAATTCTTCGCGTAGCTTGTCGGCAGCACTGTCACCAATGTGGTCAGATAGTTGTTGGTCTGCAATGTCTTTTATTTCGATGCCTTTTTCCAGGGTTTGTTTGGCCGGCGTAAACAGGTACAAGTTTTCTTCAAAAATATTGTATACACCTTGAAATTGATCGCCATTTCCAACAGGCCAGGCCAGTGGACGAACCGCTATATTTAACTCTTCTTCAATTTCATCAAGTAACTCAAAGGGATCTTTGCCTGGCCGATCTAATTTGTTGATAAAGACCATTACCGGCGTGTTTCGCATGCGGCATACCTCCATTAATTTCCGGGTTTGCATCTCAACACCTTTGGCGCCATCTATAACAATAATGGCACTGTCCACAGCTGTCAGCGTGCGATAGGTATCCTCTGCAAAATCCTGGTGACCTGGTGTGTCCAGTATATTAATTTTATAGCCGTCATAATTGAAGCCCATGACAGAGGTTGCCACAGAGATACCTCGTTGTTTTTCAATTTCCATGAAATCGGAGGTCGCAGTTTTTTTTATCTTGTTTGATTTAACGGCTCCGGCTACGTGAATGGCACCACCAAATAATAATAACTTTTCAGTTAATGTCGTTTTCCCGGCATCAGGGTGGCTGATAATGCCGAACGTACGGCGTCTTTTTATCTCTTCTTTAAATGTCATTATTAGGTTTTTGAGGCTGCAAAAGTAATCATTGTTTGCGAAACCTCAATACTTATTCAGCCTCTTTGATGCTTATCATTAATTGGCCGTCTTTTACCAAATCGTCTTCTTTTACAGCTATTTTGGATACGATGCCGCTGGTGGTGCTTCTAATTTCATTTTCCATTTTCATGGCCGACAGGATAACAAGTGGTGTTCCTTCGTCAACCCGATCACCTTCTCTGATTTTAACCTTAACAATTTTACCCGACATAGGGGATTTGACTTGCTCGCCACCTTTGTCTGATGATCGTTTAGATACGTTTTGATTTAAGGCCGGCGCTATTTCCAATTCAAAATAGTCGTAAAGAGTGTTCACTTTATAGGATCCGGCAGTGTCGCCTTCAATCATTTCCATGTTGATGCTTTGCCCGTTGTAAAGAATTGAATATACGCCATTTTCAACTCTAACAACATCCAATTGATATTCTTTTTCATTAATTGCTACAGTAAAAAGATTCCCTTCCTTATTTAATATTCGCACTGTTTTTTCTTTTTTTCCGTTTTTTACGATCATCTTCATAACAGCTGACGTTTTAATTTAATGTTTTATTAAGGTCAATTTCAAGCCGAGTCGCAAGAAATAAGTTAATTTTTTGTGGTCTATTTTTAATAAGGATTGTGTCGGAACAGGCGTCCTACGTTTTTCCAGTTCGACTGCCCCGTCTGCCTTTGACGGGCAAAATCGTGTCGTTTATTTTGTTTGTTTTGATAGTCGAGAAAGGCCATAATCATGGCAATATCTTCGCAGTCTCCGCAATTACTGTCAGGCTGCATTAGAAAATCGAAGTTGTTAGCGATAAAATGGGTGTTATAGTTACCTTCCACAAAGTCATTGGCTTCCATTATTTTTTGTACAAATGCAATATTTGTTTTAACGCCGGTTATTTTGTATTCGTAAAGCGCGCGTTTCATTCGTTGAATGGCCGCTTTTCGTGTTGGTGCCCAGACAATTAGTTTTGAGATAAGAGGGTCGTAATACATTGGTATTTCATATCCTTCGTAAACATATCCGTCGGTGCGAACTCCTAAACCCAGCGGTTCGGAGATATGCTTTACCAGTCCCGGACTTGGGACAAAATTATGGGTTGGGTCTTCGGCGTAAATACGGCATTCTATGGCATGGCCAATTTGTTTAACGTCTTTTTGTCCGAAGGATAGCGGCTCGTTACGTGCCACCTGTATTTGCGCTTTTACGAGGTCGAAGCCGGTTACTCTTTCTGTTATTGGATGCTCAACCTGCAAGCGGGTATTCATTTCTAAGAAATAAAAATTGCGATCTCTGTCAACGAGAAATTCGATGGTGCCGGCGCCGCTGTAATTAACCGATTTGGCTGCGGCTATGGCTTGTTGTGCCATTTGTTCACGTAGCTGTGGGGTAAGAAATGGACTCGGCGTTTCTTCTACCACTTTTTGATGGCGGCGTTGAACAGAACATTCCCGTTCGTATAAGTGAACCACGTTGCCGAAATTATCAGCCATAATCTGGTATTCGATGTGATGTGGTTCCAGAAGATATTTTTCGAGGTAAACAGCATCGTTTCCGAAAGCGGTTTGGGCTTCTGATTTGGCTCGTCGTACACCGTTTATCAGTTCTTTTTCGTTATTTATCAGTCGCATGCCTTTGCCACCGCCGCCTGCTGATGCTTTTATCATTACCGGGTACCCAATTTGGGTCGCCATCTTTTTTATTTCATCCTCATCTTCGGCTAATGCCGAGGTGCCGGGAACGATAGGAACACCTGCTTTTTGCATTAGTGCGCGTGCCCGCATTTTATCGCCCATGGCATCAATCGCTTCGGCAGAGGGACCAATAAATATCAGGCCGGCTTCTCTGATACGGTTGGCAAAATCGGCATTTTCGGACAGGAAACCGTACCCGGGATGAATGGCGTGGGCACCGCTTTTTTTAGCAATGGACAGAATTGCGTCTATATTTAAGTAGCTTTGGGTGGATGGCGCCGGGCCCAGACGATAGGCTTCGTCGGCATAACGAACGTGCATTGCCGAACGGTCGGCATCGGAATAAACGGCGACACTTTCAATACCCATTTCACGGCATGAGCGAATAATGCGGACGGCTATTTCGCCACGGTTGGCGACCAATACTTTCTGAATCATAGATCTCTGTTTTTCCCAATATTAGCAATTGAAGAACGACCCATAGCCAGCGGCTATAAATGTTAAAAATTGTTCCTCCGAAAAATTGTAATATAAACACACCGAAGTCAAAGTTGTTTAAATGGATCTGTTTTTACTTTGTCGTTTTTAGACATCGAATATTAGGCTATCTTACTACAGTGCACTTATTTCCTCTTTTTAATAAAACCAAATTTGATTGGATGAGTTTTAAGTCCCTTTTTGTTAGCGAACCCTCTAAATTTAGCTTTTTATATGGAAGGATAGATTGGAATGGTTTTAAATAACCCGACTCTTTGTTTATAACATGAACTTTTATTAGTTTGACACATAATTTTGATAAGTAAACTTTTAATCCGAAATGTTATGTTGAATAAAAAAGTAGAAAAAGCTTTAGTAGATCAGATAGAAAAGGAAGGTTATTCTTCAAATCTTTATTTGTCGATGGCCAGTTGGGCCGAAAGTAAAGGCCTGGAAGGGATTTCCCGATGGCTGTATGCCCAGGCCGAAGAGGAACGCATGCACATGCTTAAGATTGTTGGTTATGTGAACGAACGTGGTGGTCATGCATTGATTTCAGGTTTTGCTCAACCACCGGTTGATTTTGACAGCGTTCAAAAAATGTTTGAACAGGTATACGAGCATGAACAGTTTGTATCTAATTCCATTAACGATATTGTGGCTATTTGTTTGGAAGAGAAGGATTTTACCACTCACAACTGGATTCAGTGGTTTGTGACCGAACAAATAGAAGAAGAGGCTTCTGCATCTGCCATATTAGATAAATTGAAACTGGCCGGAGCTAACAGTCTTTATCTGTTTGATCGTGATATTCTGTCAATGCGTACAGCTGCGGATGCAGCTGAATAAGTGTAAATAAAATAGACTCAACAGGGAAACGTTATTTTTCCCGATTCGCTTGCGCTCAAAAAGGCTTACAACCGTAGACTAATTTTTTAGCTTCGCAAATGAGTTTTATAGTTAGACTTCAGATTTGATGGCCTGGCATTAATAGTTGTAATATTTTATAGTGTTAGTAATAGATTCTTATTCAGGGCGTTTTTAGACGTGTTCGCCATAAAAATGAAACAGGTTAAATAAATCCCGGGACGTTGTTCCGGGATTCTTTATTTTCTGTTTTTAGTTAGTACCAGCAAGATAATTCAGGTGCTTAATAAGAAATGTTCAAATTCATGGCTTGCGAAGTCATAAAAATCAAGGCGTTTACTTTTCGTAAATGACTGTTTTTATGATATGACAAGTGTAACGAAGTAGTTGACTTTATAGACAGACTTTAATTAGATCTTATCGGTATAGTACGTTATAGCACAGTGCTCATGCGTAACAGGTATTTTGGCGATTTGTGTGTCCCCTGTACGACTGCTAATTACCCGAAAATGATTACTTTTGCCGTTCGTAATAATTAAAAAGATAGAAATTGAAACTAATAGCAAAGACTTTCAAAGGGTTGGAAGATGTGTTGGCCGGTGAGCTAACAGCATTGGGCGCCAAAGATGTTAAGATATTGAAACGCGCTGTGTCGTTTGAGTCAAATAAAGAATTGCTATACAAAAGCAATTTGTGGTCGCGAACGGCTTTGCGTATTCTGCAGCCTCTCACCACCTTTAAAGCCAAAAATGAATATGAGTTGTATGAGGCTGTTAAAGCTTATAATTGGTCACCATATTTAAATGTGGATCAAACATTGGCGGTTGACGCAGTTGTTTATTCCCGTTTTTTTAAACACAGTAAATATGTGGCACTTAAGGTGAAAGATGCCATTTGTGATCAGTTTCGGGATGCAACGGGTAAACGTCCGTCGGTTGATTTGGTTCGTCCTACGTTGTTGCTGAATGTGCATGTGGCCGAAGATCAGATTTCTATTTCCATGGACAGTTCAGGAGAGCCTCTCAATCGCAGAGGATATCGTACCAAAGAGCATCCCGCTCCAATCAATGAATCGTTGGCGGCCGGCATGTTGTTATTGGCGGGATGGGATGGCTCCGTGCCTTTTCTCGACCCAATGTGTGGCTCTGGCACCATCGTTATGGAAGCTACAATGATAGCTGCTAAAATGGCGCCTAATATTCGTCGTAAGGAATTTGGTTTTATGCGATGGAATAATTACGATGCCAACCTTTGGCAACGAATTGTTGATGAGGCCAAAGCCGCTGAGATAAAGCCGCAGGTCCCTATTTTTGGAAGCGATATCGCTGTTAAAGCTATTGACATATCACGGCAATCGGCGCTGGATTTTGGATTGAAACAATACATTAATTACTCGGTAAGTGCTTTTCGTGAAACTGTACCGCCTGCTAAAAAAGGTCTCATAGTGATGAACCCGCCTTATGATGAACGTTTAAAAGAGCGTGATGTGGTTCGTTTGTATTCCGAAATAGGCACTCAGTTAAAACATGTATTTATGGGCTGGGACGCATGGATAATAAGTTCCAACTTCGAAGCCCTCAAGTTTCTTGCTTTAAAACCCGGCAGCAGATATACTTTGTATAATGGCGCTCTTGAGTGTCGTTACCAACAGTTTAAAATGTATGAAGGGTCGTTGAAAAAATAAGCTTATCGCGGTTGTCAAACATTATTTGTTTGCTGATAATAAGCATTTGCAATTTTTTGATTTGTCACAATTTTAATAGTCCGAAATAAAAAGTAAAATGGATAAAGTAATTATTAGGAGCTATAACGAGCTTGAAAAATTAATTGGTCATGAACTGGGTGTTTCTGATTATCACCAGTTTACTCAGGAGCAAATTAATCTGTTTGCCGACGCAACACTCGATCATCAGTGGATTCACGTTGATAAGGATCGGGCCCTAAAAGAGTCTCCTTTTGGCGATACCATTGCGCATGGTTATTTGACACTTTCAATATTGCCGCATCTGTGGAATCAAATTGTAGATGTACAGAATTTGAAGCTACAGGTTAATTATGGCATTGAAAAATTTAAATTTAACCAGCCCGTGTTGGTAAACAGTCGTGTGCGTCTGGTAGCCCGACTCAATAATGCCGTTAATTTACGTGGCGTTTGTAAAGCAAATATAGGCGTTAAACTGGAAGTAGAAGGTAATAAAAAACCGGCTTACGAAGGCGAAATCGTTTTCCTTTATCACTTTAACGATTAGGTTTTTGAGGTGAATTTGTATAGAAGAATATTGATTTGCAGATAAAATTATTTGTTTTGCTATCGCAACGAATGGTTTGTTATCTTTTTGTATTGTGAGGATCAAGCTGTCCTTTTTGTTGGCGGAAATGAAACAGTCTGCATTTTAAATCATTAAATAATGTCTTTACGAAAAGAAATTATTAATCCATTTTCAAGGCATGATGCTGCCGATTATCAGTGTTTTGGCTGTTCTCCATATAATCCGGGTGGATTGCATTTGTCATTTTTTGAGGAAGATGGATTTTTGTATGGGGAATGGCAACCAAAAAAGAATTTTGAAGGTTATAAAGGCATCCTCCATGGAGGAGTTCAGGCAACCATGATGGACGAGATCGCCAGTTGGTTTATTTACACACAAATAGGAACTGCCGGGGTAACTAAAAATATGGAGGTAGCGTATAAACATCCTACCAGGATTTCCGACCGGCCTGTTTTATTAAAGGCCTGGTTGGGTGAGCAAAATGGAAATGAAATTACGGTGAATACCGAATTAATTAATGACAATAAAATTACGGCCACGGCACGGGTTACCTATTTTACTTTTCCCGAGGCTATTGCCCGACGAAAATATAATTATCCCGGAAAAGAGGCATTTTTTAAATAGTATTTATGAAGAAGTGGTTGTTTCTCAGTACAGTTGTTGTTGGATTGACATTAGGGGGGTGCGAAGAGGATAAATTAAATATTTTTAGTGTACAGGATGATGTGGAGATGGGGCAGCAGGTGGTGGATGAAATAAAAGCCAACACTTCGGAATACCCTATTCTCGATCGGTCAGACTATCCGGAAGCTTATTCATACCTGGAAAATATACGTAATAAATTGTTGGCTACCGGAGAGTTGAAGTATGCTGGCACTTTCGACTGGGATATATATATCATTGATCAGGATGTTTTAAATGCCTTTTCTGTCCCGGGTGGCACCACGTTTTATTATACCGGTCTGCTAAAATATCTGGATAATGAAGCCTCGTTGGCAGGTGTTATGGCTCACGAATTTGCCCATGCCGATAAGCGCCACGCAACCACCAATATGACCAAGCAATATGGTTTTTCAACATTGTTATCAATGATATTGGGTGATGATGCTGGTTTAGCGCAGACTATAGCTGCCGAATTGGCTTTAGGAGCTGTCAATCTGAGGTTTAGTCGCGACAATGAATACGAGGCCGACGAAAGTGCGGTTGAGTATCTTTATGCCACTGATTATGATGCCAGAGGTGTTGCCTATTTTTTTGAAAAACTGATAGCTGCCGATGAGGAAAATGATGGTTCTGATGATTGGTTGGTGTATTTTAAAACACATCCAAATTCAGATGACAGGGTGACGGAGATTTATAGTAAATATGAGGCGTTGGGAAGTAAGTCCGGTGCTTTATATACTACCGAGTACAGGGAATTTAAAACGTTATTACCTTAATTTTATAAGAAAAAAAGACAGGGTGCTCATTGGCACCCTGTTCTTTTTTAGAATTTTTTCAGAATGTCTTTAACGGCATCTTTATGAACGGTAAAACCCATTATTTTAAGTTTTACGAAATCTTCGTGAAAGAAGTAATAGCCAAATTCAGGTTTTTGGGGATCATTGTTTCTTGAGCCTGAGCCTGAGTCTTTTACCAAATACCAGTCTTTCCCGTCGCCGTTATAATTCTCAACATAGCCTACGAGGTGCATTCCGTGATCGTCGGTCGTTGTTTTGTTGGCAAAACGAAAAGCCCTGGCGTCGTCATTGATGTAGGCCGAAGGAATGTCAAAGTCGGGAATCATGGCACACTGCGTTGAACTGATGAGCCCGGCTTCCGACACGTCTCCTCCAATACAAATGGTATAACCTTTGCGGATCGCTTTTTTCAGAGCGGTCATATAATCATCCAGAGGCAGATTGTAATAAGCATCACTGTGCCACCAATTGTCTGGAACGGTGTATTCAACCTGTTGCCAGAAAGGCTTTTGTTTGTACGATAATATTTCTACAAAATCTGAAGGATTTAATTTCAGATAATCTTTCATAAAGGAGGCTGGGGTATATTCTTTTCCATCAACCTTGAAATTAGAGGGAGGCGTGCCAATGTAATGGTTCATAATGGCTTTTATGGTTGACAGGACGGCCTCTTCATTCCAGGCACTTTGAGCCTCGACAGCGTTCAGATAGCTCGTCATTTCACCCATCATCTCTTCATGATTGTGGAATTTGCGACCATTAATTAATCCGGTGTACGATTCATAGGGAACCAATCCATAACGGTTGGCGATGCGAGCTACCGCATTGGCTTCTGAACCTTCGTCGAATAAAGAGTTACCACGTTCCTGCACAAAACGGCGGGCTTTCTCCACATATTCCCAGTAGGCAATGTAAATTTCAGAGAGTTTTACCTGTTTTTTTGTCTGACGGTAAATTTCTGACTCGTATAACGATATTGTGGAATAGTCCCAGCAGGTTCCTGCGTTTCCTTGCGAAATAACGGGATTGGCCCAAAAGCGCTGATACAGGTTGACCTTATTCGGCAGGTTGTAGCTGGACTGATCCATGGAAAAACGACGATAAGGTTGTACCGGATTGAGCGAGTCCTGCAAATGTTCCGCATCTTTTAAGATCGTAGAGTAGTAATAACTTTCTCCTTTTGCATATTCAATAAAAACACTCTTGTCGGAGTTTTGTGCCATTATAGTGGCGCTTATGCACCAAAACAGCAATAGTAATTTCTTCATAATTTAACTGTTTAACATGTTTGCTTTTTGTTGATTTATTCTAATTTGTCTGATAATCGGGAAAAGTAAAACTGATCCCAGTATTATTAGTGCTCCTATATAAAAACCGCCGGACATGCGTTCGGTTTCCCCAAATAGCAGGAATGCCATAATAATACCATAAATTGGTTCAAGATTAATTGTTAAAACGACGGTGTAGGCCGATAGCGACTGCATAACTCTCACGCTCGCCATATAGGCATAGGCCGTGCAGACTACGCCCAGAAGTATCAGGTATAGCCAGTCCCATGCGTTTGGAATAACCAAGCCTTCATTTAAGATCCCATTTAACCACAAATATAAGGTTATGGCAATTAATCCTCCGCTCATCTCATAAAAACTTATAACAACCGGGTGGTGGTGGGCAATGAGGCGTTTGTTTAGCACCGTGAATAGCGATGCGAAAAAAGCTGACGAGACTCCGGTAATGATGCCTGCCAGATAATGTGTCTCAAATTGGAAAATGGTATAGAGACCTATAATAATCAGTAAACCAATGATTATCTCCAAAAATGAGATTGTTCGTTTTACGATTATAGGTTCCAGAATGCTGGTAAATAGTGTAGTGCTGGCCAGACAGCCCAATGCGACCGAAATAGTTGATATTTTGATGGCATGGAAAAATGTGATCCAGTGGATGGCTACAACAAAACCCACAAGCAGCATTTTGAGTAGGGCGCCTTTAGATAGCCTGATTGATTGCTGAGAAAAGAAAAGTATGATACCCAGTGACAAAAAGGCTATAAGCATCCGATACCAGACCAGTTCAATGGCATCCAATGAAATCAGACGTCCTAAAATGGCGGTAAAACCATATATAAATACGATTAGATGTAAATGTAGTAGGTCTTTTGTCTGTTTTCTCATTCACTTTATTCATCAAGATCACAAAAATGCAAAATTTATGGTTGTATGGGTATGATTTTTAACCATGTTGTTATAATTTTAGATATTTCGTAGCAGAAAAACCCAATTTTGCGTTATGCTTGTCCCCCAAATGGCATTTACCGTAGCAGACTTACATTCTTCTTAGATTAAAGTTTTGCTTCTTTCAATAATTGAACTCTGAGGTCATTTATTTGTTTAGATTACAGGTTTATGGTTAAAAAACGGTTGTAAATTTTTAATGACAATATTATGATAAAACAAAGATGGTTTCTCCAATTGATAGTGGCTACTGTTATTGGGTCGTTGGTCTGGTCCTGTTCCACGGTTCCTTTAACCGGCCGTAAAAGGATTAATTTGATGCCCGAATCGGAAATGATCTCGATGAGTTTTACACAGTATGATGAGTTTTTGTCCGAAAATACGTTGTCGACCAATGCGGCACAAACAGCCATGGTTAAAAAGGTTGGTAAGAATATAGCAGCTGCGGTGGAAGCTTATTTTGCGCAAAACGGATGGAGTGATCAACTGAAAGGTTTTGATTGGGAGTTTAATTTGGTGGCCGACGCAACACCAAATGCGTGGTGTATGCCTGGTGGAAAGGTGGTTTTTTACGAAGGTATTTTGCCTGTAACGCAGGATGAAGCAGGCATTGCTGTCGTGATGGGGCATGAGATTGCACACGCGGTGGCCCGTCATGGAAGTGAGCGTATGACACAGCAAATGGCTGCCCAGATGGGGTCTACGGCTTTGAGTGTTGTATTGGCTGAGAAGCCTGAGCAAACTCAGACTATTTATCAAACCGCTTTTGGGGTTGCCACACAAGTGGGGGTGATTTTACCTTTTTCGCGTAAGCATGAGTCTGAGGCCGACCGTTTGGGTCTTATCTTTATGTCTATGGCCGGATATGACCCTTCCGTGGCGGTGGATTTTTGGACGCGCATGTCTGCGCTTAGTGGAGGAAGTTCATCAATGACCTTTCTGAGTACGCACCCCAGCAATGAAGCACGGATTCGTGAGTTGAAAAATGCTTTACCAGAAGCAATGAGTTATTTTAAAGAGTAATTTGAGCTGATTTATCGAGGGTAAATAGAAATGAAAAGGGCTGCTCTGTCAACATCGGAGCGGCCCTTTTTAACCTCAAATTTTGAATAATTCGGATATGTTTTTATTGCTAAAGGTTGTTGACTGTTGATCTCAGTGTCGCCAATCGGGTTAATAGTCCTTCGAGCAGATCGAGGCGGAGCATGTTTGCGCCATCTGATTTGGCATTTGCCGGATCGTGATGTGTTTCAAGGAAGAACCCATCAACACCAACAGCAACGCCGGCGCGCGCAATGGTTTCAATTAACTGCGGTTTACCGCCCGTGACACCCGACGATTGGTTTGGTTGTTGCAAAGAGTGGGTTATGTCGAGCACCACCGGTGTCCCGAATTGTTGCATGACGGGAATGCCCCGGTAATCGACGATTAAATCCTGATAGCCGAACATGGTGCCCCGGTCGGTAATCATAACTTTCTGATTGCCGGCATCGCGTACTTTGTTAACGGCAAATTGCATGGCTTCGGGGGCCAGGAATTGACCTTTTTTTATGTTGACAACTTTTCCGGTGTTTGCTGCTGCAATCAATAAATCAGTTTGACGGCACAGAAAAGCAGGAATTTGTAATATATCAACATATTCGGCTGCCATCGCGGCTTCGTTGGCGGCATGAATATCAGTGACAGTAGGTACGTCAAACGTATCACTAACTTTTCGAAGTATTTTTAGCGCTTTTTCGTCGCCGATGCCCGAGAAGGAGTCTATACGCGATCGGTTGGCCTTGCGGTACGATCCCTTAAAAATGAATGGTATTTTTAGTTTTGAGGTAACACGTACTATTTCTTCGGCAATACGCAATGCCATGTCTTCACCTTCGATGGCACATGGCCCGGCCAAAAGAAAAAATTGTCCGCTGTCGGTGTTTTTTATTTTCGGTATGCTATTTATCATGGTGGTCAATTGTCAATTTATTAGTATTGTTTATTGATGAGCAAATTTACTTTTCCGTGTGGTATTCTGCAAATGAGATTTGGTTGTTAGTTTGTAATTTGAACTGCTTCTTTGATACCAAAGGTCTCTTTTTAGTTTTTGTTGAATGCAGCGAGAGCCTAAATGGAATCAGAAACTGCCTGTTGTTACGGCTTCTGCTTCCATAAAAAGTCCATCCTTTCTTTTAGCCTGGTTTCTTGCGGATTGTTTTGAGCTTGCCATAATTGCGCATCTTTGAGCTGGTCGGGCATGAATTGTTGCTCAACAAAGTGGTTGGGATAATCGTGAGAGTATTTATATTCGGTACCGTAATTTAAGTCTTTCATCAGATTGGTGGGGGCGTTACGCAGATGGAGCGGAACCGGTAGGTTTCCGGTTTCTCGCACCACTTGCTGGGCTTTGCCGATGGCCAGATAAGCCGAGTTGCTTTTGGGGCTGGTGGCGAGGTATATGGTAACCTGACTGAGAATGATACGCGACTCCGGCCAGCCAACCATGTTAATGGCCTGAAAAGCATTTGTGGCGAGCAGCAGTGCGTTGGGATTGGCCAGTCCGATATCCTCTGCGGCCGAGATGATCAGTCTGCGGGCTATGAATTTGGGATCTTCTCCACCTTCAACCATTCGTGCCAGCCAATAAACGGCGGCATCCGGGTCGCTGCCGCGAATTGATTTGATGAAGGCAGAGATAATATCGTAATGTATCTCTCCATTTTTATCATATTGCGCGGGGTTTTCCTGTAAAAGTTGGGTGACATGATCATTGGTAATGATAATATCTTCATCGTCGTTGTGCGCATTCAGCATTAGTTCGATGATGTTGAGAAATTTACGGGCATCGCCGGCAGCAAATCGCATGAGGGCTTCCTCTTCCTTTAATGTAATGGTTCGTTTTTGTAACACAATATCGTTGGCGATAATGGTGTTAAAAAGTTCTTTCAGATCCGTATTTTCGAGCGGTTGTAATACATATACCTGACAGCGCGACAGCAGTGGCGATATAACTTCAAAGGATGGGTTTTCGGTTGTGGCACCAATAAGTGTTACCACGCCCTCTTCCACGGCGCCCAGCAAACTGTCTTGTTGCGATTTGCTGAATCGGTGTATTTCGTCTATGAATAGAATGGGCGAGGCGCTGTTAAAAAATCGTCCGTTACGGGCTTTTTCAATGGCTTCGCGCACATCTTTTACGCCGGACGACACGGCAGAGAGGACGTAAAAAGGACGTTCCAACTGATTTGCAATGATACGTGCCAGTGTGGTTTTTCCGACCCCGGGAGGGCCCCATAAAATGAGGGAAGATATTTGTCCCGATTCCAACATTTTTCGCAAAACAGCCCCTTTCCCTACCAGGTGTTTTTGACCTATGTAGTTGTCAAGTGTTTTGGGGCGCATACGTTCTGCCAACGGAGGATAACTACTCATTTCATTATATATTTTTATTGGCTGTAAAGGTAGTTTTCTAAATGCATAGTCGCAAAAAGCGTTGCGGCTTAAAAACTATGGTTGATTCTGTGTAATCATCATTTTGTAGTTGTCGGAACATTTGCTGATTGATTTGTGCTAAGTAATGAATATTATTAGTAAAATTAATGTTTAAAATTATCGTTATGGCACAAAAGATAAAAACAGCTTTAATTTCGTTTGGCATGTCGGGTCGGGTATTTCATGGTCCTTTGTTGAAATTGCATCCCGGCTTTGAGGTCGTAAAAGTAATGCAGCGCAGCTCCGATTCTGCATTGTCATTGTTTCCAGAAGCTAAAATTGTCAGACAGTTAGAGGCAATTTTAAGTGATCCAACCATTGAGTTGGTGATTGTGAATGCCCCTGATGATTTGCATTATGAACAGACAAAGGCCGTGTTGCAGGCCGGTAAGCACGCTGTGGTTGAGAAACCTTTTGTTCAGAATTCGCAGTTGGGTGAAGAGTTAATACAACTGGCCACTCAAAAGGGTTTGTTGTTAACTGTTTTTCAGAACCGACGATGGGACAATAGTTTCCTGACGGTACAAAAGGTTTTAAAACACAATATGATAGGTCGGTTGGTCGATTACGAGGCCCATTATAATCGTTATAGAACCGGTGTTCAGGATTCGTGGAAAGAGCAAAAGTCCAGAGGGGCCGGCATTTTGTATAATCTGGGGTCGCACCTCATTGATCAGGCTTTGGTTTTGTTTGGACTTCCGCAGGCAGTCGATGCACGTTTGATGATTTTGCGCACCGGCTCTGAGGTCGATGATTTTTTTGATATTCGTTTGCTTTATGAAGATAAATCGGTGAGATTGAAAGCCAGTTATCTGGTTCGGGAAGAGGGGCCTGCCTACATGTTACACGGTGAGCGGGGTTCGTTTGTTAAATATGGCCTCGACCCACAGGAGGCGGCCTTAAATGCGGGACATCTGCCAAATGAAGCTGACTGGGGACGCGATCCTGAGTCTTTATGGGGTTTACTGAACAGCGATATTGATGGTATTCATTTTAAAGGGGCTGTAGAAACAACACCCGGAAATTATAGTCTTTTTTATGATAATCTGTATAATGTGATACGTCATGGTGAAGCGCCGGCTGTTGCCGCTTCAGAGGCTTTAAATGTGATCCGCGTCATCGAAGCCTCATTAAAGAGTCATCAGACACAATGTATCATTCCGCTGTCGGACCTGATCTAAACTATTTGCAGCCCTGGTTTGTTGTTATATAGGGTTTACAAGAAGATTCTTTTTACAGATATGAAAGCTTTATTTTGGGCGCTTTCGAAGCTTTAGAAATGTGAATTTACTTCCGTAAATGATTTTTTTAGGGTGAGCATACCGCCGAAGTTGCACTTTTCTTGTAAGCCGAACTATACTAGGTCTCTTAATTTTGAAGCGTATGCGACAATTAATAACAACCTTGTTTTTGGTTATACTAATGGAGATGAATGTTATGGGAGAGGTAAAGCATGAAGTAGCCATCCTGGGTGGGGGCTGTTTTTGGTGTCTCGAAGCCGTTTATCAGAAGGTAAAGGGTGTGGAAAAGGTGGAGTCGGGGTACAGTGGTGGTTTTATTAAGAATCCGGCTTATGGTGAAGTAACCACCGGAAGCACCGGACATGCGGAGGTGGTAAAGGTTACCTTTAATCCCGAAGTCGTTTCTTACGAGATTTTGTTATCAATTTTTTTCACGATTCATGATCCGACAACACTCAACAGACAAGGGGCTGATGTTGGAACGCAGTATCGGTCGGTTATATTTTATGGGAGCGGGGAGCAGAAAGAGGTGGCGCAAAAAGTGATGGACCGGCTGGCAGTCGAGGAGGTTTATGATGCGCCTATTGTGACGCGTTTGGAGGCAAAAGGTCCTTTTTATCCGGCCGAAGCTTATCACGATGATTATTATAATCGTAACCGTCAGCAACCTTATTGCCAGGTGGTAATAAGCCCTAAAATGAATAAATTCAGAAACCATTTTAAGGAATGGCTCACGGAATAGGGCTTACTGATGGTTTTAAAATAGCAAAACAAATATTTCTTATTTATATAAGGAGGCTGTCTGTCAACATTTTGTTTGCAGGCAGTTTTTCTTGTTTCAAAAATCATTTTTGGCAAAAGTCAGATCAACTTTTGCGCCTCCTCCAGAAGTATTGGATATGTGGATTTCAGATTTGTGAGCATTCATGATTAATTTTACCAGGTGTAAACTTAGTCCAATGTTTTGATCAACATGTGGCTGACCATATCCAAATGGTTTGAAAATATTTTTTAATGCTTGTTCAGAAAAGCCCGGGCCATTATCCTCTATTGAGATGGTTGTCTTTTTGTTATCATCTGAAATTGACAGTTCTATTATGGAATTAATTGGGCTGTAATTAATCGCATTTTCGAAGATGCACTTCAAAGCCTCTAATGCAAGATCATGATCGCCCCAAAGAAATAAATTGTCGGTCAGATTACTATATTTCAAGGTGATCATTTTTTCAACAATTCTATCTTTAAAGGATAATTCCATCTCTTTAATCAGAGTTAGAATATTGAGTTTAGCAGGCTCAAATTTTACCCTGTTAGATCTTAAAGCAGTGATGAGGGATGCTGATAACGTGAATTTTAATAATCGATTAGACGATACTTCTAAAATGTTGATGTAACCCAACAGCTTTTCCGAGTTTATTGAGCTTTTTAGAATGCCGGTAAATCCCATTATACCATTTATAGGGGTTCGAAGCTCATGACTGACTAAACTCAGAAATTCATCTTTTGCAATATCAAGTACTTCTAATTCTTTGTACGCTGTCTGTAATTCGGCGGTTTTTTTTTCAACCTCCTGTTGTAGCCATTTGTTAACATCAGATAATTTTTCCTTGCTTTTTTTAAGTTCCAGATGCGTCTTTATTCTTTCCTTTAATTCTTCATCATTAAATGGTTTTGTTATATAGTCCTGGCCGCCCACCTTGAAGCCTTTTACGATGCTTTCGGTATCAGTGCGGGCTGTTATAAATATAATTGGAATATCATTAAAGGATTCGTCCTTCCTTATTGTTTCACAAACCTGCAAACCATTAATGGTGGGCATTGTAATGTCTAACAGGATTAAATCAAAAGGTTCTGCTTTTATCCAGTTTATAGCATCATACCCATCGGTTGTATATTCAATATTATATAAGTCTGATAATGTGCTTGCTAATACCTGTATGTTTTTAGTATTATCATCTACTATTAATATTTTGCTATTTTTCATTTTTCATCGAATTTAAGATTAAACATTAGGCTGCTTGATTTTTAAGCGTTTATTTCCTTATTGTAAAAAAGGATAAAAGTATTTGTTAATTCCTGAACGGCATTGATATTAAAGGATTTTATTGCGATGGATAGTTTTTCACCCATCTTCGAGAATGATTCAATGTCATGACTATCACCAAAAGCCAGAAGTTTGTCTTTTAGTTGATTTGTTGCGCTGTTCGATTGTCTTTTATTTAGCAGTTCAATGATATCTTTAAAATCGTTTTTTAATGCAATTTTGACTTCTTCATTTATTTTCAGATCATCTATCGAGACCGTGTCAGATTTTATTTGGTTCTGTTTCTTTGTTTTGTTATAAGGCAGATATTGGGTTAGTATTAAAAAGAGTTCATTCAGATTAATGGGTTTGTATAATATATTGTCAAATTTATATTTGCTCTCATATATTTCATTATCGAGATGCACCGAAGCGGTCACTGCAATAATAGGCGTGTTTTTAAACTGTGGAATTTGACGTATTTCCATCAAAGCCATACTTCCATCCATTACGGGCATTTTGATGTCCATCAATATAAGGTCGGGGTTAATTTCTTCACATTTTTGAACGCCGGCTAAACCATCTTCCGCTTCGTATATTTGCACGTTACAGTTCATCAAAAAGTTTCGGATTAACATTCTGTTCTTTTCTACATCGTCAATAACTAATATTTTTGCTTCATTGAACTGTATTTCTTCCAGGTCGAAATTAAGGTTGTTCATTGTAGGTAGTTCACCTTTAAATATGGGCACTTTTTTTAATAGAAAGTAAAATTTACTACCTTCATTAAGCTTGCTTTTTACTTGTAAATTACTTTTTAATAAGTGAACAATTTTGTACGATATAGCCAGACCTAGGCCCGTCCCTCCATATTTTTTTGTGATTTGTCCTTCTTTTTGATGAAACGCTTCAAATATTTTGGATTGATCTTCGTCTTTAATTCCAACACCCGAATCCTCAACCGAAATTTCAAGATCAATATCGTTGTTATAAACTGATTGTGCATTTAAAGTCAATTTCACAAACCCTTCGTTCGTAAATTTAATGGCGTTATTGATTAGGTTTATTAAAATCTGTTTTATCCGCAATTCATCTATGACTATAAAATGGGGCATATTATGAGAAATATTGATAAAGAGATCCAGATTTTTTTCTTTTGCCTTAATTTCAAAAAGGGCTTTAATATCCTTCGCCAGTTCTTCAATGTTGACTGGCTCCGTTTGAATTTCCAGTTTGCCGGCCTCCATTTTTGACAAATCCAAAATGTCATTGATAATACCAAGAAGGGTTTTGCCACTGGATTTTATGGCGTTAACAAATTCTTTAAGGACAGGGTCAATAACTTTTTTGCTTAATATTTCGGAAAATCCGATAACCGAATTCATCGGGGTTCGTATTTCATGACTCATATTAGCAAGAAACTCTGATTTTATTTTGTAGGCTCTTTCCGCTTCAATTTTACTGGCCAAAATCGTTTTATTGGCTTTTTCTAATTCCAGTGTTCTCTCTTGTACCTTTTCCTCCAATCCTTCATTTAGTTTTATGATTTCATTTTCAATTTTTTTCCTTTCGGATATTTCTTCGGTGTATATGATAATCCCGCCAACCTGGTTCATTTCACTATGCCAGGGAGACATTTCCCATCTTATCCAGTTGACAGAGCCATCTTGTCTTTCAAATTTTTCCTCTGCTCTTTTTAGTGTTTCGCCTTGTAAACAGCGTTTGAAGAATTCGATCCACTCCGGTTTATTTTTTTCTATTTCGGGGAAAATTTCATAATGGCTTTTTCCTATAAGCTCTTTACCAAAAATGTTGTAATCTGTATACCATTGGTCGCTGGCAGCCAGGTATCTCATTTCATTATCGAGCATGGCCACTGCATTGGGAGTTTGTTTAACAAATAAGTGCCAACGTCGCTCCCGGCCTCTTAACGCTTTTTCAAAGTTCTTTTTATCCGTAATATCACGCCCCTCGGGGATTAGAAAAATGATTTTTTCTTTATCGTCTTTCACTGGTTTAAAGGAGAAATCCATTGTGATGATTTTCTTTTCTACACCAATTGCATCCACTTCTAGTCTTACAAATTTTCCCGATGATGCGGTTTTAATGGCACCTTTTATTACGTTTTTTATTTCATCGGTATACCACCATGAGGATTCCCAGAATTTTTTTTGTTTCAAATCATTCAAGGAACACCCTGCAAAGGCTAAGGTGGTTTCATTCATTTCGATGATGGTGCCATCGGGCTGGAGCAAGCCAATGAATTGCGACTGATTGTCAAATAGGGCCTTAAATTTTTGCTCGTTTTCTTTAATTTTTCTTTCTGCTAATTTTTCTTCACTGATATCGCGAATAGATGATGATATTAACGTTCCGGCTGTAGTTATAATCGGGTTTAGACTCACTTTAATAGGGAATTCTTCATTGTTTTTTTTGAGCCCGGATAATTCTTTGCCTTCCCCCATTTCTCGTACTGTAGGCCTTTGGGCATAGTTGGTTCTTAATTTATCGTGATTTTTGTATTTTTGAGGGATTAAAACTTCGATTTTTTGGCCTATTAATTCGTGTGCTTTATACAAAAACATCTTTTCAGCCTGATTGTTAATCATCTCAATCTCGCCTTTGGTATTTGTTATAATCATTCCATCAGCGGCTGAAGCCAACAAATCCTTGAATTTTTGGTCTAATAATTTTTCTTCGGTTACATCTTTAATGACTTCAATTAGTTGCTTAACCTTTAAATGTTCGTCAAAAATAGGGTAGCCTCTTATCTCTAAGTAGTTGCTTTGTTGATCCCCGCTGTTTGTTTTCAGTTCTATTTCCTGATCTTCGTTGCTTGAAATAATTTTGTTTCTTAATTCGGCCAGTTTACTTTTGATTTCCGGTTTTGTAAATAATGTGTTTTCGTTAAAATTGCTTCCTTCAATAATGTTGTAGTGATTGGCTTTTTTGTTTGCAAGTGTAACGTTGTTATTGTTTATGTCAACAACATAGAAGGACTCTGAAATTGAATTGATGACGTTAAATAAAAAATTATTTTTATCAATAATTGTGTTTTTTATCTGTCTGGTTTTTATCCTTGTTTTTGTAATAAAGTAGGATAAAATAATCGATAATAAGATTAGCAAACCGATGGGGAGATAAAATCGCATTAGTATTTCGCGGTGCGTTGCATTAATTTTCTCCTGCGAAATGAATGAGACTATTTTCCAATATTCATCTGATGAATAATATTTCAGATTTTCTTGCCCGGCGTTTGATGTTAATTGGTGAAATGTGAGTGTTTTGAAGGTAAACAGACCTGCTGGCGTCGTAAATTGACCTCTATTTTCTTTTTTTATCTTCACCCAGGCTGTCGGGTAAATATTGGCATAGGTTTTATCTTTCCTATCCTCAAACATAAATCCCCAGTTGTCTTCCGGATTAGGTGATACCAAAAAATAGCCTTTCGGCTCAAGAATATGAATGCGGCTAATACTATTCGCATTTAAAGCTTTTACTCTGTTAATTAAATCTTCTCCTAAAAAATTTGTAAGGACAACGCCACAAAACTCTTCATTACAATTAAAAACTCTGGTTCCGATTCTCATAACGGGTTTATATGGGTATTCCAGCCTGCCATTTTCAATGTTTAAGTCAAATTTTGAAAAATATAATTCGTCTTTTTGCAAGGAACGCATTTCTTCAAAATAGTATCTGTTGGATTTATTTTGTAACAAGCTGTCAGCAACGATTTGAGGATTTCCTGAATTGTAGTTTATTCTTAATTTTTCATCCCCATTTTTATCAAGAAATCGGATTTGATCATATAAGCCTTTGTGGTATATGTATTGAACGAAATCATTTTTTAATATTTCTAATGTGATACCTTCTTCGCAGGCATAAGTTTCAACTGAGGCGATCATATCGCGCAATAAAAGAACATCTCGTTCTACGAAGGTGAAATTAGTGACAATTTCATTGACCTGTAAGTCAAGTTTGTTAATTTCAGTTGTTTCAAGGTGGTATATATTTGATTTTTTTTCTGATATAAAAATATAAAGTGCAATCATTAGTATTACTAAGATTGATACTAATGCAAGGACTGTAAAATATGCGATGTTGCTTTTATCTAAATAAGCTTTAATTTTTGGATCGTTGAACATGCTTTTGAGGTTATGTTAATTCAATAGGTTGGCCGTGGTGTTTCAGGTTGTTTTTATGTGAGTTTTTGTATTTTGTTTGGGGTTACGATAGGGTGATTTTGTGTTTTATAACAATGAAAACGGGATGCTGTTTTTGTTGAGGGCGTCTGCAGGAATGGCTTTGCAATGAATTTTTTAGGGTTGATGATGAGGTCTCTTGCCGGGTTGCGATTTCTTATTATAACTTCAGTATTCTTACTGCTTTTAAGTTATGACGATAAGCTGCGTGAGCAACAATATGCTGTTGTCGTATATTTTGTTCTCTAAGATAAGTAAAAATGAGGGTAAATGTTTGCTTTTTTTATGAATTAGATAAATATTTTTACCAATAATTTATTGGCAACAATACAAAATATACTCCCGGCACCATATTTAGCGTTTGTCTATAAAGTCAACTTCTGCGTTGCGCTTGTCATAAAAACAGTCATTTACGAGAAGTAAACACCTTGATTTTTATGACTTCGGAAGCCTTGAATTTGAACTTTTTCTTTCAAACCCTTAGCTTATGGACAGGCACTATTTAGTTAAGTGTACGGGCCAATTATACGGGCGAAAAGTGTCTTACATCTATTTCTTTAATGATATTCTATTTGAAATAAGATATAGTGTGTGGGTAATTTTTTTTGTTATTGGAAGATGTGTCTCAAGCAGATGCTTTTGATTTTGAACTTCGCTAGTCTCTCAGGCACTTGAGCTTTCTTGATGATGCTAAATAAAAAGAGGCTGATCCCGTTGGAACAGCCTCTTCATCTAAAATAAAAACCAGGTAAAATTTAAGAACGAAATCTAATATTTAAAGTTTTAGTCGTTATAACAACTTTGGCCATGTTCGTGAATGTCCAGACCTTCTTCTTCTTCACGTGCAGAAACTCTTAATCCCATTGTTTTCTTAATGATGTAGAACATTAAGAAGGATAATCCCAGTGCCCATGCAGCTACTGACACAACGCCAATTGTCTGAACGCCGAGGAGATTCCAGCCACCGCCATAAAACAGACCACCATCAGTGGCAAATAAACCAACCATGATTGTTCCAAAGGCACCTGTAATACCGTGGACCGAGATTGCACCCACCGGGTCGTCGATACGTAAAACCTTATCGAAAAATTCGATGGCGAATACAACTACAAAACCAGCTAATAAGCCAATGATTGCTGCGCCAGCAGGTGAAACGATGTCAGTACCAGCAGTGATGGCAACCAAACCGGCTAAAGCGCCGTTGAGTGTCATACTCAAGTCCGGTTTTTTGTAGCGTACCCAGGTAATAAACATGGTAGCAATAGCACCCATTGCAGCCGAGAGGTTTGTTGTTACAAAAATGTAAGAAGCGGCAAACCCGTTGTCTGCAGAAACGCCTAGCGTACTTCCGGGGTTAAAGCCGAACCAGCCCATCCACAGGATGAAAACACCTAATGCAGCATACACCATGTTGTGTCCGGGTATGGCGTTTGATTTACCATTGTATTTTCCAATACGGGGGCCTAACATTACAGCACCGGCCAAACCTGCCCATCCACCAACGGAGTGCACTACTGTGGAGCCTGCAAAATCGTGGAAACCCATTTCGGCCAACCAGCCACCGCCCCAAATCCAGTGTCCTGAAATAGGGTAAATAACGGTTGTAATGATCAAAGAAACGACCAGGTAACTGCTGAATTTTGTTCTTTCAGCCATAGCTCCCGACACAATTGTTGCTGCTGTAGCTGCAAAAACGGTTTGGAAAATAAGAATAGCCATATCGGAAACATCATTTCCATAGTCGGCTGTAAAGAAAAAGTTAAATTTCCCTATGAAACCTCCTATTGAAGGGCCAAACATGATAGAAAATCCCACAACCCAGAATATAACTGAGCCGATTGAGAAATCCATGAAGTTTTTCATGAGGATGTTACCAACGTTTTTGGCTCTTGTAAAACCGGCTTCCACCATTGCAAAACCTGCCTGCATAAAGTAAACCAGTACGGCAGCCAATAAAATCCAAATAGTATCTATAGCTCTTGCGTCCATAATAATTCAATTTAAATGTGTTACATTACTTTTTTTCGTATAGGGTTTCAGGGCCCCTTTCGCCTGTTCTTATGCGAATCGTGTCTTCAACATCGGATATAAAAATCCGGCCATCTCCGATTTCGCCGGTCCTTGCTGTTTTTGTAATCGTCTCAATGGTTTTTTCAACATTTTCGTCTCTTACCACGATCGATACTAATCGACGTTCAATAATACTGGTGTCGTAAATAGTGCCGCGGTACAAATGACCTTCGGTAGCAATGCCTACACCTCTTACATCCCAGTATGAAAAGAAAGTAATGTCCTGCTCTGCCAGAGCTTTTCTGACTGCCTCGTACCTGGTCAGTCGAATAATGGCTTCGATACGTTTCATAGGTTTTAATTTTTTATGGTTAGTTTTATTTAAACCTGGAGCCCTCTGTTGAAGCTCCCGGTATAAGTCTTTAGAATGAGATACCCACAACCAGATGAAGCTGTTCGGTGTTTGGGTTTAGAATGACGGCACCATTCACAGGTATTGAGAAGGTGTCTGAAACTTTGATTTCTTTGGAGGTGCCGATGCCAATATTTACCACCTGGAAATTTCCTTCGGTAGAGTGCCATCCGTCACCGCCGCCAATAAAGACGTTGAAAAGATCGGTTCCGTAGCCTGCTTCAAAATACATGATGCCATCCTCGGCCCCGGCTCCGTCCTCGGAGTTGTTAAGCATGTAGTTACCACTCAGTGAGAACCCTGATATTTCATATCCAAGGTTCAGCTCGATGGCATGACTTGACACGCCGTCGTCTAACTCGAACCAAGAACTGCCGGGGTAATAGTAGGAAGTCGCTCCAACGCTTAATCCGAAATCAAAGCCGTATGAAGCATATAAGTCGGCTTCGCCAAATTCGCCCATTGAGCCATTTCCGGTTGAATAAGCTCCCCATGCACCAAGCGTAAAATTGCCTGAGCTGAATTCGATGGAAGGCTGAAGGCTTGGTGAACTACCAAAATCAACACCGCGAAAAACGTAGCGGTTATAAAAATCTACTCCTACATTTAGCTCCTGGGCTTTAATGCTTGTCAGAGTCAGAATGGCTGCTGCGATAAAGAAAAGTTTTTTCATGGTTGATGGTATTAAATTAATAAATAGGTATTGTCTTCTATTTTCGTTGTTTTTATGGTTTCCTACTTTCTTTTTAATAGGATATGGTGCAAAAATATACTATTTTATAATACGACCCCCTATGTTTTGTGTGAAAAAACATTAATTCATATGTTTTTTAGATATATACCCCCTTTTTTTATGGGGGTATATATCTAAAAATGTGTTTTTTGATTATTAATAGGGAGCAAAATTGTTGAAATGAGGAAGGCAACCCTTTAGCAGATGCTGCATCTTAAAGAGTAAAAGTTATATTTGTAGTATAAAATCTTAATGACGAACGTTATGAAACAATTGATTTTTCCCTTTATTATTATTCTGTCGTTGATGCTGCCTTCTTGTATGACCGATGATGATTCCGAGACCTATTATACAGAAGTAGGAAATTTGGTCGGTTCAACCTTCAGTACGCTGACAATTGAGACCGACCAGGGTAATACATTATTTCCTGTCAGTATTCCCGCCGGTTACGAAATTGAAGATGGCCAACGCGTATTGGTTCAGTATTCTGTTGTAAATTCAGTGTCCACAGTAACCAATGGTCTTAAGGTGGATGTTGTTTCCATTCAGGATATTTATACTAAAAGTGTTTTGGTGGCGAACGACGAAGTAAGGGATACGTTAGCTAATGATCCGGTAACAATTTCTTCGCTTTGGATTAGCAAAGATTATTTGAATCTGGAGTTTACCTTTTTAGGTAATGATACAGCTCATTATTTTGATGTGGTTTATGATGAGGAACGGCAAGATAAAGAAGACCATGTAGCGCTCGATTTTCATCATGATGCCAATGATGATGAGACTTACCAGCGATATCGGGTACTTATGAGTGTGCCTTTGGAGCAATTTCAGGTGGCAGGACAGGATTCGGTTAATATTTGGTTTAGAGCAGATGATGAGCTTTATACGCCGCAATCCTTTGTTTATAGATATAATTAAAGTTTGTCTATAAAGTTCGGCTTTTTGCGTTGCATTTGACGTTTTCGGCAAGTATTTATTAATAGAATAAAAGGAGACCCGTAAAGCCTGAAAGAAGGTTTTACGGGTCTCCTTTTTGTTAAGCTTTGTAGGTTAATTGATCGAAATTATTCGGCAAAGCAGCGGCCTGATTATGTTTTTAATTGAATTTTTAGAATTGAGGTCTGACGAAATCAATTGTAAATTAGATTGTTATTTTACTGGTTAGCCTTAAACTTATTGGACTTTGTGATAATAATGTCTTTATTTTGTGAGATAACTTTACAATTTAACCTTATGGAAAATTTATTGAATTTACTTCCTGACTCTGATAAAATGATGGAGTTGGTGACAACTTATGGTGGTAAGATTCTATTGGCTATACTCACATTAGTCATTGGCTTGTTTTTAATAGGGAAACTGGTGAAGGCGGTAAAAAAAGTGTTTGAGCTACGTTCTTTTGACCCAACATTGCAGACGTTTTTGATTAACCTGTTGGGTATTACACTTAAAATTTTACTGTTTATCAGTATTGTGAGCATGGTTGGAGTGCAGATGACATCCTTTATAGCGCTGTTAGGTGCCGTTGGTTTGGCGGTAGGTATGGCTTTGTCGGGCACCTTGCAAAATTTTGCGGGTGGTGTTATTTTGCTAATCATGAAACCTTTTAAAGTTGGGGACTATATTGAGGCACAAGGGTATGCCGGGACGGTGGTGGCCATTGATATTTTCGCAACGGTTTTAAATACCCCTGATAAAAAACGTATTATAATTCCTAATGGGCCACTCTCAACCGGCTCGATGATTAATTACAGTGTAGAGCCTGTGCGTAGGGTGGACTGGACTTTTGGCATTGGTTATACCGATAGTATTGATGCGGCGCGTAATATCATCCTGGAGATCGTTAATGCCGATAGTCGCATTCATCATGATCCGGCTCCTTTTGTAGGGGTCGTATCGTTGGGCGACAGTTCGGTTAATCTGGTGACGCGTGTTTGGTTGGATAGTGCCAATTACTGGGATGTATTTTTTGAGGTGCAGGAAGCAGTGAAAAAAGCGTTCGATGCTTCTGGCATTTCGATACCTTTCCCTCAAAGCGATGTGCATTTATATCAGGTTAAATAGTGTTTGTCTATAAAGTCAACGACTTCGTTATGCTTGTCATAAAAACAGTCATTTACGAAAAGTAAACGCCTTGATTTTTATGACTTCGCGAGCCTCGTATTTGAACTTTATATTTTAAACACTTAGTTTATGGACAGACTCTAGTCATCAGCAAGAAGACGCCATTTTTTTCGTTACGTTTCCCTTTAAAATGTTTTTTATATGGGTAAACTCACGTTTTTTGGGCTGTGTAAGTTTTGAATTTGAATATATCTTATCTGGCTTTTGCGTCCTCCTGCAAATATTTTAATTATAGTTTTAAATTTTTTATAGTCTTAAGTTTTATGAAACAGGTATTTATATTTACTTTACTTTTGTTTATGCCGCTCGTTATGTGGGCGCAGGAACCGACTGATAGTATAAAACATTGGAAAAAAGGGGGCGACGTTGCTGTTACGTTTTCGCAAGTATCACTTAACAATTGGGCTGCAGGGGGGCAAAATTCGGTTTCAGGAAATCTGTTGCTGAATGTGTTTGCCAATTATGCCAAAGATAATTCGGCCTGGGATAACAGTATGACGGTTGGTTATGGTTTGAGTCAGCAAGGTTCTGATAACCTGATAAAAACCGACGACCGGTTGCTTTTGAGCTCCAAATATGGTTATAAAGCCTCGAAACGTTGGTTTTATACTGGTCTTATGGATTTTAAAACGCAGATGACCACAGGTTATCAGGATCCGCCGGAAAACACAAAAGTGTTGTCGGAATGGTTTTCGCCGGCTTATTTGGTTTTTTCGTTGGGGATGGACTACAAACCCAATGATAAGTTTTCGATGTATTTGTCGCCGGTTACAGGAAAAGGGACCTTTGTACTGGATGATTCTTTGTCGTTGGCAGGCGCTTATGGTGTTGAGCCCGGCGATAACAGCAGGATCGAATATGGAGCCTACGTGAAAGGGGTTTACAAGCATAGCAATATTATTAAAAATGTGGATTTTTTTACGCGGCTGGATTTGTTTTCGAATTTAGCTGATGAGCCCGGTCATATTGATGTAGACTGGGAGACGCGTCTCAATATGCGGATTAATGAGTGGCTTACGGCAGTGGTTTCGCTTAACCTGCTTTACGATGATGACGTGAAATATGTGGATGATGACGGTCTGGCGCATGGAGCCCGGGTACAAACGAGGCAGTTGTTGGGATTTGGACTCAACTATAAATTTTAGTAATTTTTTGAGACGTATAAAGGATGCTTCCGGGTTTGGAAGCATCCTTTTTTGCGTTATGCCCCAAAGTGCAACGCGTGAGTAATTGCAGCGGAAGGCACGATTCGGGGAATATGCGGTACAACTAAACTCATGCAATAGTTTTATTCTATTATTTGGCCATATTTGATGTGGTTTGTGGTGCGTTTAAGTAGTGAAATGCTATTTTTGTATTTAACTTATATAAACAGTTCAATAATTCCCTGGTTGGTACAATGGAAAGGAAACAGGAGTTTTTGTGGTGGTACTGGCTGTACCAGCCTTATAAATGGTTTGTTTTCACGCCTTTAATGTTGGTTAATTCAATTGTGTTTGCCATTTTGGCGGCGTTGTTTGCGTTGGCTATATCACCTCGTGCTGGGAGTTTTATGGGACATTGTTGGGCGCGTGTGTCGTGTTGGTTAACGCCCGTATGGGCCTTTGTGAAAGGGAAGGAGAATATTGAGCGTAAAAAATCGTACGTGATAGTAGCCAATCATCAAACGGGGTGGGATATTTTTTTGCTCTATGGCTATTTGCCTGTCGATTTTAGGTGGTTGATGAAGAAGGAATTGCGTAAAGTTCCTTTTATCGGTTTTGCCAGCGAAAAGGTGGGGCATATTTTTATTGATCGCTCGTCGCCGCGGGCTGCGATGCATTCATTGGAAGAAGCAAAAAATAAGTTGGTGAATGGCAATTCGGTGGTCATTTTTCCAGAAGGCACTAGAAGTCGTAACAAGGAGATGCGTCCGTTTAAGAAGGGGGCTTTTAAGCTGGCTTTTGAACTGGGGCTGGATATTTTGCCGATAACGATTGTTAATAGCTATAAAATAAAGCGCAAGGGGTTTTATAACATTGTGCCGGCGCGCGCCGGGCTGGTTATTCACCCGGTTATTCATCCGGCTGATTTTCATAATGACATTGATGGACTGATGCTTAAAACCCGACGTATACTAGAAAGTGCCGACGAATAATTAGTGCCATCACGAAAACTTAAGTGCTTGATGAAAAATGTTCAGATTATAGCCCCGAAAAGTTCTGGAAAGGTTAGTTTATTTCGGTAAATAACCTTTTTGAGGACAAGCATAACACCGAAGCTGGACTTTTTATGCAAGCACTAATTATTAATGGATTGAACCCTTTTTGTATGAAAGTTTTTCATTTACGATTGTTGGTGGTTTTAATGTTATTGCTATTGCCGATTGTGGTTGTGGGACAAAAGGAGCTGTCGACCAAAAACCGTTCAGCAATAAAACTTTATGAAGAAGCCCGTAATTATTTTGGTATGGGGAAAAACAATGAGGCTTACGAATTATTGATAAAAGCGATAGCCAAAGAGCCTGATTTTATAGAACCGTATCTGGTGATTGCCGATTTGTTTCATCAGAAGGGTGAATATGATAAGGAGATTGATTTTTTGAGGCGGTCGGTGGCTATTGATTCTACTTTTTTTCCGCTGTCGTTTTATAACATAGGCGTTGCCGCGTATAACCTGGCTGATTATGAAGAGGCTTTAACGTGGTTTGATCGCTATAAATGGCGCTTTGCCAATGAGCATTCAATGCCGCGGGTTAACGATTGGCTAAGGCGCACAAGGTTCGCCATGGAAGCGATGAGCAATCGTTATAATATTGATCTCTACTCGGCCGGCGATGGGGTGAATGACGATTTGGATGCTTACTGGCCGAGTTTGACTGCCGACGAGAAGTATATGGTGTTCACAGTGCTCGTGCCGCGCGACTACCAATTGTTTAAAGAGAAGGAGTTGCCTAAATCGGCGCTCTATTTTCAGGAAGATTTTTATATATCCGAGAGGGGGGATTCTCTTTGGTTACCCCGGAAAAAACTGGAGGGAAGCATAAATACACCCGGTAATGAAGGAGCCCAGTCATTATCGGCCGACGGGAACTGGCTTTTTTTTACAGCATGCGGTCGCCCGGATGGGCGTGGCAGTTGTGATATTTATTTTTCACAGAAGGAAGGTTCTGTGTGGAGCGATCCGGTTAATTTAGGGATGCCGGTAAATACGCCTTATTGGGAGTCACAGCCTACTTTCTCGTCGGATGGCAGAACCATAATGTTTGTTAGTAATCGTCCGGGAGGTGTTGGTGGTAAAGATATATGGCGGGCTACCATTCAGCGTTTTACTGACGATGGGACGCCTGTTTTCGGAGATTTGAGGTGTCTGGGTAAAAATATTAATACCGAGAAGGACGAGAGTTCTCCTTTTTTGCATCAGGATAACCAGACGCTTTATTTTTCGTCGAACGGACGGGCCGGGATGGGCGCTTCTGACATTTATTTGAGTCGCAAAAAATCGACGGGCGAATGGGATATCCCGCTACACCTGGGTGTGCCCATTAATACGCCGGGCGATGAGGTTGGTTTTGTAGTCAATGCCAGTGGTGACAAGGGTTATCTGGCCAGTGACGGACGCGAAAGTGATTCGAAAAATAAACGCATTTATTGGCTTAATTTGCCGGAGCCATTGCGTCCGCAGCCTGTTACGTATGTAAAAGGGCGTGTTTTTGATGCTGAAACCGGTGCTACATTGCCGGCAGAATTTGAACTGAATGATTTGAAAACCGGTGTCAATATTGTGTCGTCGAAGAGTAATCAGAAGTCGGGCGATTTTTTGGTATGTCTTCCGCTGGGTGGGCGTTTCGCCTTTAGAGCTTCGCATCCTGGTTATCTCTTCTATTCGGGGCATTTTGATATTGGAAGGGCGCATCCTTTGGATCAGCCCTATTATCTGGATATTCCTCTTAATCCTGTTCATCGGGGGGCTATGATGACGCTTGAAAATATATTTTTTGAGTTGAATTCTTATTCTTTGCGGGGAGAGTCTACATCGGAGTTAGAGGGGTTACTCGAATTTTTATCGACCAATCCGGATGTTAAAATTATGATAGGGGGGCATACCGATAACCAGGGGAGGGCCGATTACAATCAGCGGCTGTCTGAAAACAGGGCAAAAGCGGTTTATCAATATCTGGTAGATAAGGGGGTTGATGCATCCCGTTTGAAATACATGGGGTTTGGCATGAATCAACCGGTGGCGGATAATGAGACGGAAGAGGGGCGAGCGAAAAACAGACGTACTGAAATAACTGTCCTTTAATAATATAAAATGGTGTGAGCCATGAAAAGAGTTAAACCATTAATTGGAGTCAGCAAGAAAATACTATCTTTTTCGGCTCTCTTGCTTTCAAAATGGTCATTTATTATAGCAAACTTATATCTATCAAGTTTCGCAAATCTTAAAAATAAAGCGTTCTTATCTGCCAATGGTATTTTCAGGCATGCGCTAATTGCCTTATTTTACCTTTTTTTCTTCTTTTATCCGACTGTGATTTCTGCTTTTGCCAGTCATTCAGCATTGTATGGTATTCCTGAAGTGTTTTACTTTAATCGACGTAATTACAGCGGTGGAACTCAAAATTGGAAGCTTAGCCAGGCGGCTAATGGTCTTATGTATTTTGCTAATAATGATGGGATACTTGAGTTTGACGGTATAGACTGGCGTTTGTTGCCCAAAAGTGCTGACGTTATTCATCGCAGTGTGTTAGCCTGGAACCAGCGAATTTATATGGGCGCGTTTAATGAATTTGGTTATTATGAGACGAACCATAAGAATGACTTCGTTTATCATTCCCTTTCATCAACGGACGATTATAAATCAGTTGGGGATGTGTGGAATATTGTAGTTTTTAATGGTAATATCGTTTTTCAGGCCGATAAGGGTTTGGTGGTTTATAATGAAGAAGACGGAACCCTCAGTTGGATTCCGGCCAGGTCCCGAATCTCGAATGCCTTTTTGGTTAACGGGTTACTGTTGATTTATGATGAAATGGCCGGATTGATGGAGTTGCGAAATGATTCATTATATGAGGTGCCTGGTGGGGCTCGTTTTGCAGGTAAAAGTATAGGCGCTATATTATCACTTTCACCGACCGAATTTCTAATAGCCACTATTTCTGATGGTTTGTATTTTTGGGATCAGAAGGATTTTACTTCATGGCAAGCACCGGTAGCCGACTTTCTCGCAAAGATGAATGTGTTTTGTGGCGTTGAATATCGCGAAAATCAATTGGTTTTTGGAACGATTCAGTCGGGTGTGGTGGTGACCGATAAAAGCGGAAATCTGATGACGATGGTTAATAAAGACCGGGGGCTGAATAATAACACGGTTTTGGGACTTACCATTGATCAGGAGGGTAATATCTGGGCTGGACTGGATAACGGAGTGGCCCGCATTAACTATAACTCAACCATAAATTTTATACAGGGGTATTACGATATTGGTACGGGTTATGCTGCATCGGTTGGTAAGGAGTCTGTTTATTTGGGGACCAACCAGGGCTTGTATCATATCAAGCGGGAAATGTTTGATAATCCCGTTAAGGATAGAACGAGTTTTCATCGCTTAGAAAAGACTAATGGGCAGGTTTGGAGTTTGTTTTCCGTAAATGAAGGGCAGCTTTTGTGCGGTCACAATAATGGTGTGTTTGAGATTGTAGGTGAACAGGTAAGGCAAATAACTCCACCATCGGTGATGGGGGGCTGGATATTCAGGTATCCACCCGGACGCGAGGATCTTTTGTTGGTGGGTACTTATAATGGTTTGATTCTTTTAAAGAATGAAAATGAGCGCTGGACATATTATAAAAGTTTGACCGGTTTTAATGAATCGGCGCGTTTTATGGAATGGGAAGGCGATCGACTTTGGATTACACATGGTTACAGGGGTGTTTTTAGATTGCAGTTTTCTGAAGATTATGAGACCATAGAGGCTGTGGAGTCGTTTGAGAATGCACCCGGTTTGCCTTCAGGTTTGGCGCTAAATGTTTCGAAAGTGAATGAGGGCGTCATTTTTAGCTCCGAAAGGGGTGTTTTTGGTTACGATAACAACAGCGAGAGTTTTTATAGACACTATTTGAATCATTATTTTACGGTGGATAGCTTCCCGGTATTGGTCCATCAGGATCGTTTTTTGAATTATTGGTTTTTTACCAGTCGCGATGTGGGCGTGCTGCGGAAACTTGATGATGGAACCTATAAAAAAGTGACCAGTCCTTTTTATCCGGTTGAAGGAAAGTTGGTTAACGGGTTTGAGTATTTAAATGTTCTGGATGAACAAAACGTGTTGATAGGCATTGAGGATGGTTTTGCACATTACGCCGTCAACGATACCAAGGCATTTATGCAGCCTTTTAACGTGCATATTAGGGGGTTGCGTAATTTATCGGATCCGGAAGTTGTTTATTACCATTCTACAGAGACGCTCGACACGATACCTGAATGGCCTTTTTCACACAATTCTTTTGAGGTGCATTATTCTGCTACCTGTTTTGAATCTACACGAATGCTTTATTCTTCTTATTTTGAGGGGTTTGATGAGGGGTGGACTAATTATTCCTATTCCACTCAGCGGCAGTTGACCAATATTCCCAATGGGGAATATATTTTTTGGGTGAAAGCCCGAAATATTCATGGTGTAGAAAGTCAACCTGTTGGTTTTAAATTTGTCGTTCTTCCACCGTGGTATCGTACCATCACAGCCAGAGTGATATATGGGGTGGTGGTATTGCTGCTTCTTGTGTTTGCCTGGTACTTGCTAAACTGGTTGATAAGTCGTAGCCGGGCTATGGAATTGCAAAAGCAGCAGGAGAAATTTCGTATCACGGAAGAGCATTTGCGCAACGATGCATTGGAAAAGGAGAAGGAGATGATTCGACTTCGAAATGAAAAGCTTCGGAATGAAATGGTTTTTAAAGAAAAAGAACTGGCTAACTCGACCATAAATGTGATTCAGAAAAATGATTTTTTGCTGAATATTAAAGACGACCTATTGCGCATATATCGGCATGGCAACCTAAAAGAAATTCAGTATAAGGTAAGCGAAATTGTACGAAAAATTGATCGCGATATCGATAATGAATCGCAGTGGGAACTTTTTGAAATCCATTTGGAGCAGGTGCATCAGGATTTTCTTAATCGTTTACGTAAGCAGTTCTCTGATTTAACCCTGCGTGAAACAAGGTTATGTGCCTATTTACGTATGGAAATGTCTTCAAAAGAGATTTCCTCATTGATGAATATTAGTGTTCGCGCTGTAGAAAACAATCGTTACAAATTGCGCAAAAAACTGGGACTTGAAGGAAAAGATAACCTGAATGAGTTTATCAGGAATATTTGATGATTTTTTTAGCTCGTGCCTGTCCGCAAACTACGTGCTAGAAATATAAAGTTTAAATACAAGACTCGCTAATTTATAAAAAAAATCAAGACGTTTGCTTATTATAAGTGACTGTTTTTATGGAATAGTTCACTTTATAGACAAACATCAGCTGGTGTTTGCCAGAAATCTTTAGTGACACATATCAAAGATTCATTTTTGAGACTTTCATGTGTTTATAATTTCATTTTTAAGGTCACATGAAACTCACAGGAATTAATCATACTTCTGTGAGTGAACCAATTTCTCATGGCTCGTTTCATCTGTCAATATTTTGCTTTTTAGAGTTTGTATGGGACTAATAACTAAGGCTCATAAAAGTTTGCATTAATAGAGTTAGCAGATAAAGTGCACTGGCGTGCTTTAGTTGCGAACTATAGTTGTTTCATTTTACGATGAAGCCTTTTGCGTCCACATTTTCTTCTGACAAAATTGTTAACCTGGTTTTAGTGCATTTGGGGCACCAATGATTCGGATTAATTGATTCGATTGTAATATCGTGTATTTTTTTATAAGTGTTAAATTTTGTATGCCTATTGAGTCGTCTGTTTTGAGTCTGATGAATGGTGCTTGTGAGGCGTTTGTATTTCTTTTATATTCGTTAATTCTTTATTAATGATGGTTTTGTGATTTGTGAAGATGAGTTTTTTGTGAGGTTTGTTATTGACTTAAATGAGTTTTTAGAGTACTGTCTTTTTGTGTTTTATTAACATATAGAAATAGTTTTGTGTTTTTAAGATCAGTTATAACAATGCTGTTTTGTGAAAATCGCTTTTTCCTTATCGAAGACGGGATTGGATACTGACAGTCACTAAAAACTACCAATTTTAAATAATTTACTTATGAAAAAAAGTCTGGAATTGTTTTTTCTGATGATGTTCTTCGCAATAGCAGTTGCGGCTCAGGACATCGTTGTAACGGGGCGTGTAACGTCCGCTTCAGATGGTTTGCCCATTCCCGGCGTCAGTGTGATGCAAAAGGGAACTACCACGGGAACCATAACCGATATTGATGGTTATTACAGCCTCAATACCCAGCAAAATTCGACGTTGGTGTATTCATTTATAGGGCTGGAAGATCAGGAGATTGTGGTAACTGCCTCAACAATCAATGTGAAGATGACCGAACATCTCACTGATTTGGATGAAGTTATTGTAATTGGTTATGGTGTTCAGAAAAAAAGCGTGATTACAGCAGCAATAAGCAGTGTGAATGCCGAAGACTTACGTAACTCCAAACCTTCACGAATTGAAGATGTGTTGAAAGGCAAGGTTTCTGGTGTTCAGATTACTCAAAGTTCAGGGCAGCCTGGATCCGATTCCAAGGTGCGAATCCGTGGTATTGGTACCGTAAATAATAGTGAGCCTCTTTATATTGTAGATGGTATGGCTGTTGACGGAGGAATTAATTATTTGAATCCCACCGATATTGAATCAGTCGAGGTGTTGAAGGATGCCGCTTCGGCTGCTGTTTATGGTGCTCGCGCTGCCAATGGTGTTATTTTGGTAAACACCAAGTCTGGTGCGAAAGGAAAAGCGAGTGTTAATTATAATTTCTCTTATGGGTGGCAAAATCCATGGAAAAAGCGCGAAGTTTTAAATGCCCCCGAGTATATGACTATTATTAATGAAGCTTTGGTCAACGATGGCGGTGATGCGCGTTATTCGGTTGAACAAATAGCTGCTTCGGGTAATGGTACCGATTGGCAGGATGAAACTTTTAATTACGATGCGCCTGTACAAAATCAACAGATCAGTCTTCAGGGTGGAAACGACAAAGGCAGTTATTTCCTTTCTTTTGGATACTTTAACCAGGAAGGTATTGTTGGGGGCGACTATGATAAGTCGAATTATGAGCGTTACAGTGTTCGCGTTAATAATAACTATACAGTATTTGAAACCGATGACCGTGGTTTTCTTAACAAAGTTCGTGTAGGCGCAAACATTGGCTATTCACGATCGTTGTCATCGGGTATCGAAACCAACTCTGAGTATGGTTCAATATTGGGGAGTGCTTTGGCATTTAATCCATTAGTGCCGGTTTATGCCGAAGATCCTGATGCTGTGTTGGCTGATCATCCTTATGCCGTTACAGACGATAATGGACGGGTGTATTCAATACCTCCCAGTGGCTTTCAGGAAATTGCGAATCCTGTTGCAATGCTTAATTCGCCAACCAACAGCACCAATAATGATGATAAGTTTGTTTCAACTTTTTGGGGCGAATTGGATGTGGTGAAAGGAATGAAGTTTAAATCAAGTTATGGTGTCGATTTGGCTTTTTGGGGGCAGGATGGTTATACTTTCCCTTATTTTTTAGCTTCGCAGGGCAAAGATATTACTCAAAGCAGTGTCCATTCTGAGATGCACCGTGGTTTCAGATGGCAGGTAGAAAATACTTTAACCTATAATTTTAGATTGAATAACAGTCATAACTTTACGTTGTTAGCCGGACAATCGGCTATGGAATATAAGTTGCGTGAGTTATATGGCGATGATTATGATCTTTTGGAATATGATGCTTCAAAGGCAAATATTAATTACGCCATCGCCGATCGTTCACTCGAGCGCGTTGCTGGTGGTACAGGCGGTTTTTCATCCTTGACGCTGGCCTCTTACTTTGGTCGTGTTGATTACAACTTTCAGGAAAAATATATGCTGCAGGCTACGGTGCGTCGCGATGGTTCGTCACGATTTGGAGCCAATAATAAATGGGCTGTGTTTCCTTCTGTATCAGTAGGTTGGAATATTACCAGTGAGCCATTTATGGATAAACGGCCCGATTTTATCGATCATTTGAGAATAAGGGCAAGTTGGGGGGTTAATGGTAACGAGCGAATTGGCGAGTTTAAATATACCAGTTTGATGAGCGGTGGCCAGAATTATTATTTTGGTAGCGGCGACGACATGGCAATGTCTTATGGTGCCAGTGCATCACAGTTGTCTAATCCCGATGTTAAATGGGAGGAAACAGAACAAACGAATGTCGGCTTTGAAGCTCGTCTGTTTCGTAGTGCATTGAATTTCGGTATTGATTATTACTATAAAAAAACGACAGGTATGTTGATGGATCAGCCGATTCCAGTCTATGTCGGGAAATCGAGCCCCATAGCAAATGCCGGTGATATGGAAAATTCAGGGATTGAGTTAGAATTGGGTTACAAAGGTTCAATTGGTGATTTTTCTTATTATGCAAATGCCAATGCTTCGTATCTTAAAAATAAGTTAATTAATCTGGGTAACGAGTCCGGTCAGACCATTTATGAAAGTGCCGGAGCCTCTGGTGTTGGCTCGTACGTGAAGGGTGAAAATGGAGAAGTATTCCCTTATTTTTATGGCTATAAGACCGATGGTTTGTTACAAAATGAGGCAGAAGCTGATGCTTATAATACGAAGTATGGAAAAAAAGCTCAGCCAGGAGATGTCCGTTTTGTTGATGTTTCGGGTGACGATTTGATCAATGATGACGACCGTACTAAAATCGGTAAGGGGATGCCCGACTGGACCTATGGCTTGAGTCTGGGTGGCGAATGGCAAAATTTTGATTTCAATATGTTTTTTCAAGGGACCCTGGGTAACGATATCTTCGATTTTGCTATGCGTGGCGATATCCCGGCGATGAATCGGCCGGCATGGATACTGGATCGCTGGACCGGCGATGGTACATCTAATAAAATACCTCGCATGACTAATAAGAATATAAATGGAAACTGGGCGTCGTCCGATCTTTACATTAAAGATGGTTCATATATGCGATTGAAGAATATTCAATTGGGATATACCCTCCCGGTTTCCATCAGTAATAGAGTTTCCATTTCTAAATTTAGAGTATATGTTTCAGCTGAAAATTTGCTGACGATCACGAATTATGATGGTTTTGATCCTGAAATAGCCTCGGGTGGATATACCACCATAGGGGTTGACCGTGGTATTTATCCGCAAGCCCGAACAATTTCGGTGGGAGCTAATATTTCATTCTAAGCAGACGTTTTTGTTGCGGAATATTATTTTTTAAGGTTTAAAACTGAAAAACAGATTTCTATGAAAAAATATATTAGTTTTTTAATGTTCGTTGCACTGGCAATGGTTTCTTCCTGTAGCGACGACTTTTTAACCATTGACCCGACAGAATCGCAGGCATCTGGCGGTTCGGCTACCGAAGGGGCCATAGATGCTAACGTTACTTCGGCTTATCAGATTCTTTTGTTCGACACTTATGCTGACAATCAATACAACAGTATTGTTTTTATGTCGGATCTACGCTCAGACGATATTTATAAAGGAGGTAATGATGCCGGTGATCAACAGCTATTGTATCACATGTCGCAATTTAATATGAATCCTTCAGAAACACCGGAAGGTTTGTGGAATATTTATTACACGGGCATTGCCAGGTGTAACGATGCGCTAACCTCTTGCGATAATGCGGTGGATGTTTCCGAAGACCGGGTGGCCGAACTTCGCTCGCAGGCTTTGTTCCTTAGAGCTTACTATACGCATTGGCTCTGGAAATTTTGGGGTAATATTCCATATTTTACCGCTGCGTTGGAATCACCTTATATGGCTCCTCAATATACGGCAGATGAAATTTATGATTTTATAATGGCCGATCTTGACGAGATTATTGATCTTGACGCATTGCCTATGCGTTACGATACCGGGGATGAAGGCCGTGCTACAATGGCTGCTGTATATATGTTGAAGGCTCGGGTGGTGATGTATCAGAAAGACGATAGCCGTTATACTGAGGTGATGAGTGAGATGAATAAGGTTGTAAATGGGGGGTATGAATTAGTCGATTTTGCCTCTATATGGCCGCGTGAGGGTGAGTTTTGTGATGAATCAATTTTGGAGGTGAATCATTTGCCAGGTGAATATGGTGGTAAAACATGGGCTAGTGGTTGGTCTGGTTATGGAACCAATTTGCCGGCTTTTATTTCGCCCAACGAATTGAAAAATTCAGAGGTGTATCAGGGCGGATGGGGTTTTGGCCCGGTTCGAACAGAAGTTTTTGATTTGTATGAAGAAGGCGATGTTAGACGGGAGGCCTCGATCAATCATTTTGAATCAGATGATTATACCGTCCGTTTTCAGAATACCGGCTATTTTATGGCAAAATATGCGGCACGTATTGGTTACAATCTGCCTCCCGGTGATCAGGATTTAAACTATGAGAATAACTTGCGTATCTTCCGTTTGTCGGAGGCTTATCTCAATATTGCCGAGTTGATAACCATTGATGGCGTGGCTGTTGATGGTGGCTTAACTGCGCAGGAAGCCTTAGATGCTGTTCGTACCAGAGCTAAAGTCGGCGCGATAGCCCCTACTGCTGCTAATATTAAACTGGAGCGACGGCGCGAGTTTTTGGGTGAAGGAATGCGTTTTTGGGATTTGGTTCGTTGGGGCGATACAGCTTTGTTAAATGAAGATAATGCTGCATTTTCTTCTACACGTACCTGGTCCGATTATATGAAATATCTACCCATCCCGGTGGCTGAAATCGACAAGACGGAAGGGGAATACAAACTGGTCCAGAATCCCGGGTATAATTAGAGTCTGTCCATAAACTAAGTGTTTGAAATATAAAGTTCAAATTCAAGGCTTGCGAAGTCATAAAAATCAAGGCGTTTACTTTTCGTAAATGACTGTTTTTATGACAAGCGTAACGCAGAAGTTGAATTTTATAGCCAGACCTGATTAATAGTTGTTTTCGACAAATAAAATTTATTGATAATACAAATAATTTGAATACTATGAAACAATTTATAAAACACGTCTTGTTTGTGACTCTGTCGGCCATTTTGCTGGTCGCTTGTGCGCCACAGGAGCTGGACGATTATTCGTTTGATGGCGCACCTACCGAAGATGATGTGACCTTTACTGCAACAGTTTCGGCCGAGAATGCTAATATTATTGAATTTGTTAATACCTCTGCTATTACTGGTCTTGCAAATTGGGATTTTGGTAATAATACAAAGGAAAATGGCGATGAGGTTGTCAGTGAGTATCCTTTTTCAGGTACTTATGATGTCACCTTGGCGTTGTACACCCCCAAAGGCGTTGCCTCTAAAACAATGTCTGTTGTTATTGAAAATGATGATTTGTCTTTGTTGTCAAATCCTTTATATACAGTTCTTACGGGTGGAGCAGAAGCTGTTGACGGTAAGACGTGGGTTTTTGACCAATATCACTCAGGTCACTTTGGGGTGGGGCCCGTTGGCACCACGCCTAGTTGGTGGGCTGCAGGACCTAATGATAAACTTGAGTGCAGCTTGTATAGTAATGAGTTTACCTTTAAACAAGTTGGCGTTGAGTTGATATGGAACAATAATGGTTCTGTATATACTAACAATGCAGGCCGACTTGGATTGGCCGATTTGGGCTATTCTAATTCAACAGTGCCTTTGGCCGGCGATTTTGATGTGGAATATGCGCCGGGCGATAACTATCATTTTACATTGGTTACTTCTGATTCAACTTTAATTTTGAGTAATGGTGCTTTTTTGGGCCATTATGCCGGAACTTCCACGTACCATATTGTTTCCATATCTGATACGGCCATGTATGTGACTTGTGCCAGTACCGTTGAGGATGGTAATGGCTGGTGGTATCGTTTTGTGCCTAAAGAATTAAATGTAAAACCTGTGACGCCTACAAAGGCTAAACCTTTGTTCGAGGATTTTGAAAGTGAAAAGCCTGAAATTGATTTTGAGAAGGAGGCTATGGGTGAGTTAACTGATTCGGCATATCAAAATCCGGCTCCGGTGCCTTTAAATGAGTCTTCAACGGTTTATCTGTATCAAAAGAAGGCGGGAGAGTTTTATTCTAACATCTCGTATACTGTTTCGGACTACAAATTTGATCTCACCACTCAGAATAAAATTACATTGAAAGTGTTTATACCATCCTATAATGATTATACCACTGAAAATGAAACAGCTGGCGATTTAATGAATAATGTGCTACAGGCCTCGGTTGCCGTGAAACTTCAAAACAGTGAATTGGGGAATAATGCCTGGTCTACTCAAACCGAAGTGTTGTTAACTGATCTTGAGAAAGATAAGTGGTTGGAATTGACCTTCGATTTTACCGATGTGAACGATCGTACCGATTATGATAAAATTGTAATTCAATTTGGTACTGAGGGACATACCGGAGGTGGCATCTTCTTTTTCGACGATTTTAGTTTTCATGAATAGTGGTTCTGTTTAATTAGAGCCTTTCCATAAACTAAGTGTTTGAAATATAAAGTTCAAATTCAAGGCTTGCGCAGCTCTAAAAATGTGAGTTTACTCCCTTAAATGACCATTTTGAGAGCAAGCGTAACGCAGAAGTTGGACTTTATAGACAAACACTAATTAGTGGCTGATTATTAAGTCATGAGTTTTAGCAAAAAAGCCCGGATTTAAGGCTTGCTTAGCTCGATACCACTAATTTTAAGTTTTAGAAGTATATGATTACTCATCGGATGAATATCCCGTTTATTTATGAAGAGAATCATCCGATGAGTTTTTTAATAGATTTTAATAAACGTTATGCTAGTGTTTCAAAGAATAGTATATATTCTTTCGGTCATTAGTGTTAGCAAGAAAATTCAAGGGCTTGATAAGAGATGTTCAAATTCAAGGTTTGCGAAGTTCGCAAAATGTGAATTTACTATGGTAAATGGCCATTTTGAGAGTAAGCATAATGTAAAAGTTGGACTTTCCTTGTAAGCACTCATTAATTTGGTGAAATATGCGAAAATATTTAAAGATCTGGATTTTTATTATGGTGTGTGTGTGTGTGATGTCGGGTTGTAAAACCAGTTCGAAAAATAATTGGGAATTAGTTTGGTCGGATGAGTTTGATTATGTAGGACTTCCTGATGTCGCTCGTTGGAATTACGATACTGTGGGGAATTCTTACGGTTGGGGAAATAACGAACTTGAATATTATACTGTTGCTCAGGCTGCCAATGCGAAGGTTGATGGCGAATTTCTCCGTATTGTGGCACAAAAGGAACAAATGGAGGGGTTTAATTATACCTCGGCCCGTTTAACGACGAAAGGTAAAGGGGATTGGCTTTATGGCAAGGTGGAGGTTAGGGCCAAATTGGCGGGAGGCAGAGGCTTATGGCCCGCCATCTGGATGTTGCCAACCGATTGGGCTTACGGCGGTTGGCCGGCCAGTGGTGAAATAGATATTATGGAACATGTTGGTTATGAGTCCGATTCAGTTTATACCACGATTCATACCGATGCATTTAACCATAGTATTGGAACGCAGGTTGGGGGGCACTTTTTTTATCCTACCTGCGAATCTGCATTTCATGTTTACGCCATTGAATGGTATCCCAATAACATTGATTTTTTTATCGACAACGAAAAGGTCTTTACATTTAATAATAGTGGAAACGGGACAAAGGAATGGCCTTTTAATCAGCCTTTTCATCTGATAATGAATGTCGCTGTTGGCGGAAATTGGGGTGGACTCAGAGGAGTTGATGATGCGGTGTTCCCTGCATCAATGCTAATTGACTATGTGCGGGTTTATCAAAAGGAGTGAGTCTGTTTTTGTTGCATAAAAGCGGCTCGTTGAGTCGCTGAGAAAAAAAGGGCATCGGATAGATAGCCCTTTTTTTATGGTTAATTAATATTGGTTTAGGTATTCAGATATTTTGATAAGGTATCAATCAAAATTTGGAGTCTGATTGGTTTGGCCAGGTAGTCGTTGCAGCCGGCTTCGATGCATTTTTCACGTTCGCCCGACATTACATGCGCCGTTTGCGCAATAATAGGTACTTCTGGGTCTAATTTTTTTATTTCTTTGGTTGCCGTATAGCCATCCATTACCGGGAGTTGCAAGTCCATGAGGATGAGATCTACCTCGTTGGCCTTGAAAAGGTCGATGGCTTCCTGACCGTCTTTAGCCCATAAAATTAGGGCATTAGTTCTGCGAAGAGCTGCATCAAAGAATATTTTATTGGTGTCAACATCTTCAACCACAAGAATTGTTTTATCCTTCCAATCCTGATTCAACGAATTACTTAATGTGTCTGACATAATACAGCTTGGGTTTTTGGTAATTTGAATATCAAAAATAATATATTATTTTAGTTTTCTCTCTCTTTATTGTGAAAACCTTCTATTCTTGATGCGTTTGGTTGTTGTTAATGATCTTTAACACAGTAAAGTGATATATCGTGGTACGGGTGCCTCCATAAAACAGGTGTGAACGCGGATCAAATTCTTTTGTGTGTTAAAAAGCTTTAACGTGTGAATTGCGGAAATGTTAGGGGGATCGATTAAATTTGATGGTTTTTCGTTTGATATTTATTCCTGAAAATTTTAAAATGAGTGTGCGAAAGAGTTGGATATTTATTTTTTTCTGGTGTTTTCCTTTATTAATATATTCTCAATCAACGAATTTTACTGATAGCGCAATGGCTTGGGCTGATTCTGTCCTGACCACTTTGTCGTTAAAAGAAAAAGTTGCATCAATTATGATAGTTGATACCTTGGATAACGCGATGTTGAGCGATGTAGCCAATAGTCGGTTGCCAATGCCGGGATTTTATAAATTTAAGACGACCTCTGATCGTGTGATTCATACAACCAAATGGTCGTCGTTGAGTTCTTTGAAGGTTTATGATTTAAGAAATGGGTTTAAATTTCAGGATGTTGAGTCTTATTTTCCGGACGAGAAGACATTATCGTTGGTTGATAAGTCGCTGCGTGATGAGGTGGATGGTTTATTTTATCGTCACTGGCGGAATCAGGGGTTTTGTTTAAATAGTTATACCTTTTCGAAAGATTTTGTCAGTAGGGAGTTTGAGCCACGTTCCTATTATTTACCGGCATTGCGTTTGTGGTTACCCAATGATAGCAAGGCCCCTGCGGCTTTTAATGTATATCCGGTGCCCCGTCATTTTATAGGGATAAAAGCGTCCCGTTTGCCTGTTTATAGTATTTATAAGAAGTCCATTTCTGGTATTGTGCCATTTCGCATGATTCATCAGCGGGTATTGGCCGAGTGGTCGGTAGAGGAGTTGCTGAAAGCCGGAACGCTTTTTTACTCCAGGGATTATACGGCGGATTTGAGTCGTTTGGCACACGGGTTTGAGAGTCGGTGGCTGCCTGTTGGCAAGTTGAACGACGCTTGTCGTATCGTTCTGGCAGCTCGTTTTGAATGGTCGAAGAAATCAAAATTTAGGTCTGTAACGGGACATCCGTCCGACGAGGAAAGGATAATTCATCAGGTATATGAAAATAGTATAATGGTGCTTCAAAAGTCGGTCAGCAACCCCCTACCTCTACATTCGCTGTCTGCCAGTATTAAGATTATTGGAACTCCCAATGATTCCTATTCTTCTTTTATCGCGATGGCGCAAAATTATTACGATAAGCGGGATGTTGATTCTGTTGATTTTGTTTTTTGGTTAATGAGCGATAAATCTGTCTTCGAAGGCGGTTTTAACTCTCAGTTGGGGCAATTGAAGGCAAGCAATCCCAAAGCACAGATTGTGGCGATATGGGCCGGTCATCCCGGTTTGTTGCCTTTCCGGGAAATGCCAGAAGGGTTAGATGCAGCCGTGTTGAGTTGGTCAAATAACGCTTTGGCATGGGAAAAAATGGCTCAGGTGGTTTATGGCGGTATCGGTGTGAAGATTGGTGCATGGCCTAAGTGGCTGCCGGAATCACTTAAGTCTTATGCGGTGGCTTTGCCTGCTCTGCGACTGAAATACGGTTTACCGCAGGAAGTTGGTTTGAATGCCGACTCGCTTGCTGTCATTGATTCCATTGTTGGTCGGGCCATAGATGAAGCGGCTACGCCGGGAGCGCAGGTGCTGGTGGCCCGCAATGGTGTGGTGGTTTATCAGAAAAGTTTCGGATGGCACACATATAAAAAAGAACAGAGGGTGCAAAATTCCGATTTGTACGACTTGGCATCGGTGACGAAGGTCATAGGTACTTTACCAATATTGATGCGTTTGTACGATGAGGGGCGCTGGAGATTGACTGATTCTTTGTCGTTGTTTTTGCCGCAGGTCGATACCACTGATAAAGCTGGTATCACCCTGCGTGAACTTCTGTTACATGAGTCGGGAATGCCTGCTTTTATCCCTTTTTATCAGCATACGATCGATACGACACGCTTAGAAGGCCCTCTGCTTAGGTGGGGACGTAATTCTCGATTTTCTATTCAGATGGATGAGAATCTGTTTATGAATAAAACGGCGGTGTACCGTGACGATTTGTACCGACCGCAGCGTAGCGACTCTTTTTCGATACGAGTGGCGCAGGGATTGTATCTTCTCAGTTCTTATCGTGATACGATTTATAAGTCTGTTTTAAATGCAACGTTGAAACGAAAACATTATTTGTACAGCGACCTTAATTTTATGTTGCTACAGAAAGTGGCCGAGGAATTAACCGACAGCACGCTGGATGCACTCTCGTACCGTTGGTTTTTTGACGATATGGGGGCCACAACGTTACGTTATAATGTTTGGCAATATTTTCCACTTCGGCAGATTGTTCCCACCGAAAATGACCAGTATTTCAGAAAGCAATTGCTGCAAGGAGATGTACACGACCCGGGTGCTGCAATGATGGGAGGGGTGTCGGGTCACGCCGGATTGTTTGGTAATGCCAACGATTTGGCTAAAGTCATGCAGATGTTTCTCAATGACGGTACGTACGGCGGGAAGCGATATCTGAATATGGAAACGGTTCGTTTTTTTTCATCGCGTCAACATATCCTTAACCGCAGAGGTCTGGGCTTTGATAAACCGGAGACCGACACCACTAAGGTAAGCCCTGCTGGTCTGCTGGTTTCACCCTCGTCATTTGGACACAGCGGTTTTTCGGGGACCATGGTATGGGCAGACCCGGCCACCGGATTGTTGTATATATTTCTTTCCAACCGTATTCATCCGGCTGCTTATAATAATAAACTGGGCCGCATGAACATTCGCACAGAAGTGCAGGATGCCATTTATCGGGCTCTGGAATATTAGTGTTAAAACCGGAGTGATAAGGTCATTCCTAATTGCTCGTGGTTGTAAAAGGGATAAATCATCGATGCCGTGTTTTTTAGTCTGTTACCACGAAAAATTTTATCATTAATGTAGGGATAAAGCCAGTAAGCAGCTTTTGTGCTTAGTATGCCTATTCCGGCTCCTGCCGCCACATCGGTCATCCAGTGACGTTCATTGTACATCCTGAAAAAGCCTGTGCCGGCAGCAATGGCATAGCCTGTGAGGCCATACCAGGGTGATACATCTTTGTACTCCTGCCACAAAAATTCGGCTCCCATAAAGGCGGTGGCGGTATGTCCTGAAGGGAATGAGTTATAAGAACTTTCGTCGGGGCGTTTGATGCCTGCTGTTTGTTTCAACCCGGTAATCACAGCCGACATCATTAAATATGAAGTGGCAAGTATAATGGTACGGTCTCTAATGTTATGTTTCCCCTTAACGCCAAAGGTATTTAGTGCGTAAACCGACAGTGCCGGTATATGCTGACTAAAGTCGTCAATAGTGGCTTTTTCGTCGATGTTTTCACGGAGTTCTTCTTTTATCTCCGAGTTCCAGATTTTTATGCCATCACTTTCCATCCCTACAAAACCATATCCGATCATTACGGATGGAATAATTAGTGCTTTGTAATTAAATTTTAGTTGTGTTTTAGTTCTTGTGCTATCGCGATATGCTGTTTGTCCAAAAACGGGTTGATGTAATGAGATAATTAAAAAGGTCAGGGTGCGGATGATCGGCTGTTTCATCAGTTTATCAATGTAATGGTTAATATTCGTTTGTTATTGGTAAGGGGGCTTTAATCTTTGATTTGGGTTTAACGGGTATCATACTAATTTTGTTTCCACAGAAACCGATGTTTGCCGTTTGTGGTTTTGTAATATTGGTCGCAGATCAGGGCTGAAAGACTTGTCGCAATAGCACCGGACAACGCTCTGTGTGGTTGTAAGGGTGGTGGAAGTTGCCCTGAAATGATTATAGACGGTATTCTATTTTAACCATGTTACCATGAAATTAGATGTTATCTTCTTTTGATGGTTTTGATTTTTTAGGTTTTAGAATTTAAAAAATCCGCACCAGTGTGGGGGCGGTTATATGTTTGGCTTTAGCCCTTACAGAACAAATTTTTTCGTTATTTGGATTCAGAGGGCGTATTGCTTGTCGCCCTTTCAGGGCTTACGGGTGGTTGTTTTATGCGCTCTAGCCGCGCAGGCTGATGCGAAATAAAATATTGAAATATGATTTTTATTTGGAGATGTTTCTGATTACGATGAATGATGTCATTTTTTTAAAATCGGATGTGATTCTCGTAATTCTGTTATTCATCTGTTTATAATTTGATTTTAGTTACCAGATGGAACTCCCATGAAAATAATCATCCCCCTGTGTGAGAATCCCTTTATCATGGTCGTTTCATGGATTAAGGCTGAAGGCCTTATAGCAATAGCGCAGGGCAACGCCCTGCGTGGTGGTATACGTCATGGGGGATTGCCCTGAAGGGGCTATAGCCGGAACCCGATTTTAATCACGTTACCATGAAATTAGATGTTATTTTAACCTGATGGTTTTGATTTTTTGAGGGGATAACAATCCGATATTGATTTATCACTGCCACTGCTCATCGCTCACTGCTAACTGTTGACTGCTCTCTGTTCACTGTTCACTGAAAAAGGAGAGAAAGGCACGTGTCATATACCATTGGTCGTTTACCCCGGCCAACTCGCGCACTGAATGCATGGCCAGCATGGGATTTCCGACGTCTACCGATCGGATTTCCAATTGGCCGGTGCTTATATTGCCCAGTGTGGAGCCGCCATTGGCATCTGAGCGGTTGACAAATTTCTGGCAGGGCACATTTGCTTTTTGGCAGAACATCTCAAAAACGGCTGTACTGTCGCCGTCGCTGGTGTATTTTTGGTTGGCATGTATTTTTATGACGGGTCCTTTGTTGATGAGAGGATGTAATATAGGATCATGTTTCTCGGGGTGGTTGGGGTGAATGCTGTGCGCCATATCGGCCGAAACCATGAACGATTTATAGATGGTGCGGAGGGTGGCTTCATCATTTTTCCCCAAAAGGGTCAGAATACGCTCAAACAGGTGTCGGAAAAGGGGCGATCCTGCGCCTTGTTTGGTGACGCTTCCCACTTCTTCGTTGTCAAAAATGGCGACCATTTGGGTGAATGGGGCCTGAGGGGCATTGGTGATGGCCTCCAGTGACGCATGCGCCATAGCCAGGTTGTCAAGACGAGAGCTTGAGATGAATTCATTATTAAGACCCACGAAGCACCCTTTTTGGTGTTCATATAGCGTCAGGTCATAATCAATGATTTCGTTTATAGTCACATTTAATTCTTTGGCCAGCGCATTTTTCAGAAAATGAGCGTCATCGTCCTGCGCAATGCCTGTGAGAGGCAACATATCTATTTGTTTGTTCAATTCAACACCTTCATTAACCGACCGGTTGAGGTGGATGGCAAGGCTTGGAATGATGGCCACCGGACGGCCCAAATCGACCAGCTGATTATTGGGGTATAGCGGATTTTGACTGCGCAGACTCACTCGTCCGGCTATTGAGAGAGGTCGGTCGAGCCATGTCATTAAAATAGGTCCGCCATATACTTCGGTGTTTAACTTTATAAAATGGTTGTCAATATTAATGTCGGGCGATGGTTTTATTTTGAATGTGGGAGAATCGCTGTGAGAGGCGATAATACGAAAGCCCTCTTCTTCGGGCTCGCCGTGTCCTACAATAAAGGCAAACAGTGATGAGCCGTTGCGTGTTGTATAATATTTTCCACCCTTTTTAATTTGCCAGCTATCTTCGAGTTTTAGTTCTTCAAAGCCGGCCTGATTGAGCCGTTTTGTTATTTCGGCGACGGCGTGGTAGGTGGTAACACTTTGATTTATGAAATCCAGAAGATCCTGGGCTAATTGCTGTGAACTTTTCATGTGTTTATAATTCGTTTGTTTAGGTCACATGGAACTCTCATGAAAATAATCATCTCCCTGTGTGAAAAATCCTTTATCATGGTCGTTTCATATGTTATGATTTGTTGTTGGGTTACATGGCTGTTATTTTTCTCGATTATTATAGACAAAGATAACGAACTGAGGCTAAATTTTGTTCGTTAATGAGAGTTTGTCTGTCAAAGGACACCTTCTGTGTAACCTTTGCTTTTTGTTAACGTCTTTTATGGCAGCAAAAACTAATTGACGATCTAAACCTGTTGAGATAACGGGGCGGGTGCTTTCTGAAATTCTGTATCTTTACCCACAGCTATGGAAAAACAACGAAAACAACGTATTCTGGTATTTATTGACTGGTACTTACCCGGTTATAAGGCGGGTGGTCCGGTGCGATCGATGGCAAATATGACGGCTCATCTGGCGGCTGAATTTGATTTTTATATTGTAACGCGAAATACTGAGTATGGCGAAAGTGAGCCTTATACAACTGTCAGGGCCGATAGCTGGAACAATCTTCAGCCAGGGGTTCAGGTTTGGTATGCGTCACAGGGCCGGGCTACGCTAACCCGATGGCGTAAGCTGATACAAGCTGTGAAACCGGATGTGGTGTATATCAATGGTATTTATTCGCCCCTCTTTTCGTTGTTGCCCCTTGTGGCAGCCCGGTTGTTGAAGTGCCCTGACATAATAGTTGCACCCAGAGGTATGCTGGGACAAGGCGCTTTGGATATCAAATCAACGAAGAAGTTGTATTATCTTCGATTGTGTAAGATTTTGGGCTTGTATCGTCATATTATATGGCATGCCACGGCAGGTACGGAGTCGGCTGAAATAAAAAAGAGAATTGCTTTGCATGCTACGGTGGTCGAGGCGGCCAATCTGCCAGTTAAGCAAGAAGGCTGTTTTTCGCCTGTACCGATAGTGAAGGATAAAGGGGTTTTGCGGCTCTGTTTTGTTTCGCGCATTAATCGTAAAAAGAATCTTCTGCAAGGAATCGAAGCTTTGTCTTCATTGCCTTCGGATGTGACGGTAAAGTATGATATTTATGGTCCCACAGACGATACAGCCTATTGGGAAAAGTGTTTGGATTTAATGGGAAGCTTACCGGCTCATATACAAGTAAGTTATCAGGGGGTTCTGGCGCCATCTGATATCCGGTCTGTTTTTCAGGATCATCACGCCCTTTTGTTGCCGACACACCACGAAAATTTTGGACATGTTATTTTGGAATGTCTGATGGCCGGTCGTCCGGTTATTATCAGTGACCAGACGCCGTGGCGGAATTTGGCCGAAACAAAGGCTGGATGGGACGTTTCTATTGATGAACCGACTGTTTTAATTCGTATTATAGAGCAGCTGGCGGCGATGGATCAAACCACATACAACCAATGGGCGCATGGTGCATGGGAGTTGGGAAGTAAAGCCATTCATAACGATGAATTATTGAATACGTATAGGTCAATGTTTGGACATGATAGGCTATAGCTCTTTCAGGGCAATGAAATGTTTACATCGTATTACACAGGGCGTTGCCCTGTGCTGATGCTATAAGGCTTTCAGCCTTAATTAGTGCTTGCAAGAAAAGTCCACCTTCGGCGTTACGCTTGTCCTCAAAATGGTCGTTTACAGGAGTAAACTCACATTTTTCGGACTTCGCAAGCCTTGAATTTGAACATTTCTTATTAAGCATTGAAGTTTTTTTGTTGATACTAAGTAAGGAATGGAGTAGAGATCGACGATCGTTGTTGAGACGTCGGTAGTTATTTTTTGAATGTGGTGAGTTTGAATTAGGATAATAAATTATGTGTGGAATTAACGGATTTATAGGGTCGGATATCGTCAATGCCCGGGATATAATTCAACAGATGAACGACCGGTTGTCGCACCGGGGGCCCAATGACGAAGGGGCATGGCACGAAGGCCCGGCTACGTTGGGACACCGGCGACTGTCGATCATTGATCTTTCGGCTGCCGGGCATCAGCCTATGATATCCCATTGTGGCCGGTATATTCTGGTGTTTAATGGTGAAATATACAATTATCGCGAGCTTCGTCAGCAAATAGATTATCCGTATCAGTCCAATTCCGACAGTGAAGTCCTTCTGGCGGCCTGGTGTCGCTATGGTCTGCAAACGCCAAATCTGTTAAATGGTATGTTTGCCTTTGCCATTTGGGATAGGCAGGAGGAGGTGATGACGTTGGTGCGCGACCGTATGGGCATCAAGCCATTGTACTGGAGTGAGGCGTCTTCGGGACTGGTCTTTTCATCAGAAATAAGAGCCTTGCTGGCATCGGGATTGGTCAGCAGTGAACTATCGGCTGCATCATTGGTCGATTATATGCGGTATCAGACGGTGCAATCGCCCGATACGATATTGCGTGATGTAAAGATGCTGCCGCCGGCTTCTATATTGCAGTACCAGACGCGCAGTCGTAAGGTGACTGTTTCGCGTTATTGGGATATTTGTGACATACAATCGGCCGGGGAGTCTGACTACGGCGAAGTGACGCGTAGGGTGCGTGAATTGTTTTACAAGGCTGTGGAGAAAAGGTTGGTGGCTGATGTACCTTTTGGGGCTTTTTTGTCGGGTGGTATTGATTCGTCGGCTGTTGTCGGAGCAATGGCTAAGATGTCGTCAGTACAGGTTAAAACCTTCAATATTTCGTTTGCCGAAGAGGCGTACAGCGAAGCGCGTTATGCCCGTTATATTGCCCGGATGCATGGCACCGATCACCATGAGATCAGGTTGTCGCCGGATCGTTTTTTGGAGCTCTTGCCCGATGCCCTTAAAAGTATGGATCATCCCAGTGGCGATGGACCAAATACCTGGATTGTCTCAAAGGTGACCAAAGAAGCCGGTATTGATATGGCGCTTTCGGGCCTTGGAGGTGATGAGGTGTTTGGCGGTTATGCCATCTTTAAACGTATGGCAGCCTTGAATAAATACCGTGCCATGTGGCAGTTGCCTGCCGGCTTGCGCAGGGGGGCTGGTCATCTGCTGACATCGTTACGTCCGGGGGTGGCTTCATCGAAGATGGCGGCTTTGTTGTCTATGCCCGACTATCGTTTTAACCGTGCCTTTGCTTTTTCGCGTCAGGTGCTCATGGACACGCAAATAACAGGTTTGTTAAAGCGAGGTTCGTTGCCGTCGCATTTGCCGGTTGAGTGGCTCAACGAGCGTGGATGGAATGAGGAGTTGTCGCACCATCTGCTCAGTCGTGTGTCGGTGGCTGAGATGTCCACTTATATGCAGAATGTGTTGCTGCGCGACAGTGATCAGATGAGTATGGCGCATGCGTTGGAGTTACGAGTGCCATTTTTGGACCATGAGCTGATAGCCTATGTGTTGTCGTTGCCAGACGGACTGAAATATCCCACCACACCCAAGAAATTGCTTGTTGATAGTTTGCCGGAGTTATTACCCGGTTACATCGTCAACCGGCCTAAAATGGGGTTTGTCTTTCCCTGGTCGCACTGGCTTAAGAATGAACTTCGCAGTTATGCCGACGAGCGGCTGACGCATCTGGCCGATAATGATCTGTTTCAGCCGGGGGCCATCATGGATTTGTGGCACCGGTTTTTAAAGGGTGATCCTACCGTTACTTTTTCGCGCATCTGGCCTTTGGTGGTATTGGCCGAGTGGCAGAAGGCCGTTGTGGGCCGATGACTATTTTTAACGGCCTAATGTCTCCACTTTTTTGGCCCACATTGCCGGGGTATATGAGATGCCGGCATGGTGACTTTCGATGGCCATCTGTTTAAGTTTTTCATCGGGTAACTCAATGGTGTTTTTGAGGGCGGTCTTTAAGGCTTTCAGATCCTCATTTTTGAACAGATAACCGTTTGTCCCGGGTTTTAAAAAACGGACAGCACTGCCAATGGCGTCGGATAGAATCATGGGAAAGCCTGCCGCAGCCATTTCATGAACCACCACGCCCCAGGGCTCGAAGCGACTGGGCAGCACAAATACGCCGGCATGTCGCAGTTGTTCTTTTAATTCGGCGGGCTGCAGAAAGCCCAGGTGTTTTATCTTAGCATGTATGGGGCGTTGATCGTATAGTTCGCCGGCGCCTACACACCAAAGTTCCCAGTCGTGGTTTATTTCGTCACACAATTCCATCCAGGCTTTAAAAAGCAAATCCATGCCTTTAGCAGGTATGTAACGTCCCACGTATATTAACCGATGGGGAAATATTTCGTTTTCGGTTCTGTATTTGGCTTCGGGGGCAAAGAGAGGTACATCGGCGCTGTAAAAGCCGGTTTCAATTTTATCGTCGGCGAAGCCCAAATGCTGTGCATAGATCTTTTGCGGCTGTCCCGGGACCCATGCATCCGAAAAGGTACGGTGAAGCAGCCATGGTGCCAGCCATTTCATGACTTTTTGTCGAGGCGTGCCGTACCATTGGTTGTCCATGGTCATAATGGTGGGGATACGCCCTTTAAAAGCACGGCTTACCTTTAAATACCCTTTATCAACCCAGCCGCTGGTAATGATGAGGTCGGGCTCAATCCCTGTAGCCAGTTGCAAGAGCTGTGCGGTATTGTAATCATTGCGCTGGTATACGGTTGCATTTTTGGGAAACTGAAATTTGAATGGGGCTTCCTTATTCACCGGCCACCGGACGATGTGCACATGGTGACCGTTGTTTACCAATTCGTTAACGCCTGCCAGAAAATAACTGGCCAGCTCTGTATATAGAAATAGTATGGTCATGGTTTATTATTTGGCGTAAAGATAGAAAAATCACTGACGCCGTGGAGATGTTATTATTTCATTTTTGCTTGGTTGAATCCGGAGGGTTTGTTCTCACCTCTATGACGAATAGCGTTTTGGTTTAGTTCGTAAAAGCGTGTGCTTAAATTGTAGACTGTTCGGCGATCATTGTGATTTGTTGAACCAATTACTCCTCTTTTGGCCTCCAATTTACTGTGCTTTATTCAGTAATACTGCCTGACTATTTTATAATCCCTGTTGCAACCCGGCTATTAGCTGCTTCTATGAAAAAATACATTTGTTGTTTTTGTGAAAAAATATAAAAATTATATAGATACTAAATAATTTGAGTGTGCGTCTTGTGTGAATTCCTGTAGATGTATTGCGTGATTGTAATATATTGATATATAGTATTAAAATAAAATAATGGTGAGTTTTTTATGAGGTGAAAATAACTTACCTGTGAGGTTTTAGAGAGTTGTTATTAATTATATTTTAACAAATGACGTCTATGTTTGCTTTTGTTAACTTAAATTAAATGTAAAAACGTTCTATAATTATATTGTAACCAATACACAACAAAATAGACAAACCATTTATGATTAAATTACAATTAGTGAACAAATTACTGTTAATATTTTTAGCCGTTGCGCAATTAGCGAGTGCTCAAAATATGCAAATATCCGGGAACATTACCGGGTTGGACGATAATCTGCCGATAATAGGTGCAACTGTTATAATTAAAGGAACCACCAATGGTACAATTACCGACGTGAACGGAAATTTTAATATAAGAGTGCCTGTCAATTCCGTATTATCAATATCTATGATTGGTTATAAACCCATCGAACAAAAAATTGCAAGCAATGCTTTCTTAAACTTAAAAATGGAAACGGACGCTTATGTACTGGATGAATTTGTAGCAGTGGGGTATGGTTCCATGAAAAAAAGTGATTTAACAGGTGCTGTGTCGTCTGTTAAAGCGGCCGATTTACAGAAGACTCCGGCAGCAGGTCTCGACCAGGCATTGCAGGGACGAGTGGCTGGTGTAACCGTAAACGCTAATAGTGGACAGCCGGGGGAAGCGGCTGTTATTCGGATACGTGGTATCGGGACGGTAAATAACAGTTCCCCAATTTATGTGGTGGATGGTATGATTGTCGATGATATTTCATTTTTAAGTCCTAACGATATTGCGTCGACAGAAGTTTTGAAAGATGCTTCCGCCACAGCTATCTATGGTTCCCGGGGTGCCAATGGGGTAATTCTTGTTACGACCCAAAAAGGTAGCAAAGGGATGTCAAAGATAGCGGTCAACTCTTACGCCGGTGTGCAAAACCGATGGAATAAATTAGATTTAATGAAAAGCAACGAATTTGCAGAAACATTAATGCGGATAAATTCCAAGGCTTCAACCATTGCTAATTATGCAAATAACGGTTTTAACGCGTGGATGAAAGAAAATATCGGCTCTTCACCTTACTATCCGATTTTGCAATCAGGCAGCAACCTTTATGGCATGGATTATTCTTCGGTGGAAACCGATTGGCAGGATGAAGTTTTTAAACAAAATGCCAAGATTCAGGATTATTATATCTCTTTTAGTGGTGGAAATGAGAATACTACCTATGTTGTAAGCGGCAGTTATTTTAACCAACAAGGCACTATTAAAGGATCCGATTATGAACGTTTGACACTTCGTGTTAACACCTCTTCACAAGTTAAAAAATGGTTGAAAATTGGTGAGAATTTGTCGTTCGTCAATTCTACCGGCCGCAATGCCATGTATAACAATTCCAGCCCCGGTGCATCCATTTTATCGGCTGCAATAGCTATGGCTCCCTGGGATCCGACTCATTATCCGGAAGGCTCAATTAATAATTTGGGTGAAGATTTAAGTGGTCAAATATCGGCCGCATCTAATTTCAAAAATGTGATTAACCCATTTTCGATGTTGTCTCATTCTAATCCTGAAAATGTGGTTGAACGATGGGTGGGTGATGTTTATCTTGAATTGACACCGTTTAAAGGATTCAAATGGCGGAGCGCTATAAATATGGATTTGTCTAATAATCGAGATCGTTCATTTTATGAAGCCTATAAGTATTCAGACTATGATCAGCGAACCGATAATTTTTTGTCAAGCACGATGGAACATATGCGTACCATTATTGTGGAGAATATTGCCAGTTATAATTTTAGTGTGAAAAAAAACAACTTTAATTTGATGGCCGGTCAAACTTCCGAAGAATATAATTACTATTCGATGGGTGGTTCGGGTTCTTCTATTCTAAATCCTGTAGAGGAAAATTGGTATTTATCGCAAACCACAGAAAATAGGACTGAATCATCTGATGGCGTATCAAGAACCCGTTTATTCTCTCTTTTGGGACGTGCTCATTATTCCTACGATGATCGTTACATGGTGACAATGAATTTTCGGGCAGACGGATCCAGCAAATTCTCCGAAAATGTGTGGGGCTATTTTCCTTCTACAGCATTGGCCTGGCGAATAAGTGAAGAAGAATGGATGAGTCATTATTCATTTATTGATTATCTGAAGCTTCGGTTAGGCTGGGGCCAGATTGGGAATGATAAAATAGCGTCGGGAAGTTTTGTGACGACAATCAGCGAAAGCAATAATGTTTTCACAGGCTATCCTTTGGGAACCACGCAGACATTAGCATACGGTTCAACCGTTTTAACTTATGCCAATAATGGTGGTAAATGGGAGACGACAGAACAGTGGAGTGCCGGTGTTGATTTTGGTTTTCGCAATGGATTTATAAATGGAAGCATCGACGGCTTTATACGTGACACCAAAGATATGTTGCTCAGCGTAAAAGCTCCGGCTCAGGTAGGTAATCGTTTTGACCCGTTAAATAATGTGGGAACAGTACGTAATCAAGGCCTTGAAATAGTTTTAGGTCATCATAAAACCATTGGTGATTTCGATTATAATATTGGCGGCAATGTCTCATTTATTAAAAATGAGTTAACCGCATTGAATGGTGGAAGTCCTGTATATGGTGACCGGACTTTAAGTGACGAAGGTTTAGCTTTATATACGTTATGGGGCTATAAATATGAGGGCGTATACGGCTCTGACGAGGAAGCTCTGAAACACCTGTCGGGCTATTCGGCTTCTGAAATTGGGGTGCATGCCGGTGATGCTCGTTACACTGATTTAAGCGGTCCCGACGGAACTCCTGATGGCATTATAGATGATTATGATAAAACGGACATCGGAAACCCGTTCCCCTGGCTAACATACGGAATCAACCTTAGCGCTGAATATAAAGGCTGGGATGCGCAAATCTTTTTTCAGGGTGTATACGGCAATGAAATTTACAACGCTGTGCGTCATCGTACTGAAGGTTCTGGTAATGAAGCTACACTTAGTACTACAATGCGCAATGTTTGGGTCGATTATTCCGATGCCATTAAGCAGAGCATGGCCAATTACGGTGTAAACTGGAGTGATTTAATTAATCCCGATGGGACTATTCCCAATCCAACTGGCAGCCCTATGAATAGTGAGACGTCTGACCGGCTGGTTGAAAGTGGTGCCTACTTAAGGTTAAAAAATATACAGTTGGGTTACACTTTACCTAAATCGTTGTCGCAACGATATGGCATTAACCGCTGTCGTTTTTACGTCAGTGGTAGCAATCTGCTCACTTTTACGCAATACTCCGGCTACGATCCCGAAATAGGCAGCGGCATCGATTATGGTAACTACCCTCAGGCCCGTACTATCACCATGGGTGTTAATTTAGATTTCTGATTTCTCAACGGACTTAAAAATATTCAAAAGAATGAGAACCTATAAAATACAAATAATAATACCGATAGTTATTGCTCTGTTTGTTGCTTCATGCGAATCATGGTTGACAGAGCCGGAGCCTGCCGTAACTGAACTACAGGACTATTACACGTCTGGCACTACAGGCATTCACACAACAAACGCAGCATACGTGCCAATGATGTGGGAATATAATTATACCTATTTCAGTGAATTTTTTATTGGCGATATAGTTTCGGATGACGCACTTAAAGGAGGACAAAATATCAGCGATATGGCTGATGTTTACGATATGGAAAATTTTAAAACCATTGCTAACAATGGTTTATTGCTTGACTATTATAGGTCACAATATCAAGGAATAGGACGTTGTAATCTGGGACTTGCGGAAGTGCCTCTCATCGAGTTGGATTCGGTAATGACTTTTGCTGTCCAAAAGCGGCTGTTGGGCGAGTTGAAATTTCTGCGCGCTTTATATTACTTCCGTCTTGTCAGAGTTTTTGGGGGTGTCCCGTTAGTCGATTATGTTATTGAATCATCAGAAGACTGGCAACAGCCGCGTGCGACAGTTGATAAGATTTACAAATTTATTATTACGGACCTGGCGGATGCCAATAATCTTCTTTGGGATAAAAGTAAATACAACGCAGGGGATCTTGGCAGAGCTACCAAAGGGGCAGCTCAGGCCATGTTGCTTAAAACAAATTTATATTTAAAAAAATATAGCGAAGCCCGAATTTGGGGCGATTCTATTTTACAATCAGGTGAATATGACCTCTGTAGTAATTATGCCGATAATTTTACATTGGAAGGCGAAAATGGTATTGAATCGGTTTTTGAGATACAATATGCCGATGATCCAACCAGCGATTATGGAGGCTCTAACGGTGAAGGCGGAAATGGATATTCAAGGGGGACCTTTACGACTATACTAACACGCTCACGATCATCTCTTTTAGGCGGAGGCTGGGGCTTTAACAAGCCGACTCAAAATCTTTATGATGAATACGAAGCAGATGATCCGAGGCGCGATGTAACAATACTGAATCCTACTGATGACCAAATAGAAAATCCCGATCAGGAAATATACCTGGGGTCACGGTATCTAAACAATAAAACAGGAATGTACGATGGAAGTGGAAATGCTATTCCTTTGGATCATCCTTCCCGGGGACCGCTCAACCGTATCGAGATTCGTTATGCCGATGTATTATTAATGTATGCCGAAGCTTGTTGCGAATTAGGCGACTTAACAGAGGCCAAAACAGCGCTTGAACGCGTACGTAACAGGGCCAGGAACGGCAATTCTTCTATTCTTCCCGAATTCCCAAATTACGGTGGCTACGCTGACACAAAAGATGATTTACGTGACGCGATTCGTCATGAACGCCGTGTGGAATTAGCCATGGAAGGTCACCGCTGGTATGATATCTGTCGTTGGGGTATCGCCAAGGAAATTATGGATGCTTATAAATTGACCGAAACAGAGGCCGTTCAAAATCAAATGGCCGAATTCATTGAAGGAAAGCATGAACTTATGCCTATACCCAGCCAGGAAATAGAATTAAATGCGATGAAACAAAATCCATATTATTAGTGATAAACTAAATCTTTAATTTATGAAACGAGCATGATTCGTTAAATCAAAATCACGGGTGTAAATTCATCATGCGAGTTCCATCCGGCCTTAATTTTTAAATTTTTTACAGATGAAAATGAAAACATTATTTATGGCTTTATTAAGCTTTGCTGTTTTAATGCTTGCCAGTTGTAGTGACGATGACAATGATAACGAAACAATTGAAGTCACTGGTATAAGTCTGGATTCCGATTCTTTAGAGATCGAATTAGAGTCGGCTGCTGTTTTAATAGCTACCTTAGAGCCCGCAGGCGCTGAAGGTGATATTACATGGACTTCTTCAGATCCGACCATTGCTGCTGTTGCAGATGGTGTGGTTACAGGTCTTAAAATCGGTACAGCCACTGTTGTGGCCTCTCATGGCATTTATTCTGCTTCCTGTGAAATAGAAATTATGCCACAGCAACTGGATGCCGACGACCTGCCTGAGTCTTTGCAGGGAAGTAACTATTACCCCATTCAACTGGATGCCTCAACTTATGAATATATTAAAGACAAAGTGGTTGTTGACCTGCGTCCCAACGAAGAGACCAAGTTCTTGTATGTTTGGGAGAGTACCTTAATTACCGGAAGCCCCAGTGGTCTTAATTTTTATGGTCAGGCCGAAAGTTGGGTTAGCCTTGTTGTATCAAATGTGGGTTGGTCAGGTGCCGGTTTTTTTGTTGGCGATGATTTTGGTGTAATTGACATGACTGATTTGTATGCTAACCCGCAGGATTATGTCTTTCATGTGGCGCTCAAGAGTGCTCAGGAAACATCTTCATATCTTTTCAAATTTAAAGATGGTGAAAGCAGTGTGGGCATTTGTATCGGCAGTTCTGTTTTTGTGGATGGCGATTCAAGTTTTGAGCCTTATGCTGATTTTACCCGTGATAATGAATGGCACAGCATCGAAATTCCGGTGACCAAATTAAATGAATTGGGCTTGTTCTATAGCAACACTTTTTCTAATAACAATGTGTTGGAAGTATTAGCCGGAGGCACTTCTGGAACGACTTTGGATCTGGATGCAATGTTCTTTTATAAAAAATAATTACTTCAAAAATTAAGGGAGAAGAGCCTGCTCTTCCCCCTTTAAACTAAATAATTATGATAAGCCAATATCGTTTAAGAATCGTTCTGTTATTATGCCTCATTGCTGCGATCCAGGGAGGAGCATGCTCGAAAAAAGATGACGATACAGACATAAACGAGTTGAAATTAGATGTCAATGAACTTACGCTTACTGTAGGGGCGTCAGCAACTCTTAGTATAATAGAATCACCTTCAAATGCTTCAACTGTTGTTTGGTCATCCAATAATGAAACAGTTGCCGAGGTCTTTTTTGGAAAGGTGACTGCTTTATCCGGTGGAAAAGCTACTATTTATGTACAAATAGGTGAATATTCAGATTCATGTATCATTACCGTACCCGAAAGAGAGTACCAATTGGCTTGGGCTGAGGAATTTGAAGGTGACGCCCTCAATATGGATCACTGGAACATTGAAATAAATGGCAATGGCGGTGGCAACAATGAAGAACAATATTATACCGATAGGGTTGAAAATCTGAGGGTTGCCGATGGTTTGCTGACGATTGAAGCGAGAAAAGAAAACTATCTTGGTAAGTCCTATACTTCAGCCCGGATAACGACTAAAAATAAACGGGATTTTAAATACGGAAAAGTTGAAATCAGGCTGAAAGTGCCTAAGGGAACAGGTACCTGGCCGGCTTTTTGGATGCTTGGATATGGTGATTGGCCCGCAGCCGGTGAAATAGATATTATGGAGCATGTTGGATATGACCCAAAAACATTTCACTGTGCACTTCATACTTTAAATAAAAATGGCATGAATGGTCAGAACCAACATAGCTATCAAACTTTTGAGGATGATGTGGCCGATGACTTCCATATTATTACAATGGAATGGGTTGAAAATGAAATAATGGGCTACGACCGTATTCATATATATGTTGATGGTTCAGAGACGGCTACATTTGGGGAAACTCAACAGCTGATAGATTCTGGAGACTGGCCCTTTAACGATAATTTCTTTTTTATTTTAAACCTTGCCATTGGTGGCTCCTGGGGTGGTCTTCAAGGGGTTGATGATACCATGTTTGATAGTCCTGTGCTGTATCAAATTGATTATATCAGAGTTTATCAGCTTAATTAGTGTTTGTATATAAAGTCAACTTTTGCGTTACGCTTGTTATAAAAACAGTTATTTACGAAAAGTAAACTCCTTGATTTTTATGACTTCACAAGCCTTAAATTTGAGCTTTATATTTCAAACACTTAGTTTATGGACAGGCACTAATTAGTGTTTGTAAGAAGTTTCCAATTTTTGCGTTAGGCTATGTTATTCCTTGTCGCTCTTTCAGGGCTTAAGGGTGGTTGTGTTTTTGCGCTCAAGCCGTGCAGGCTTTTTCTTGAGGCGGATGGCAAACCCTGATTTTGTTGTTTGGAATTTTGGGCTATCGCGTTATCGATGGGGCTTAGATAAGTTTTTTGTTGGTTGGAATTTTATATCCGCCTCAGTGAAGTGTGAACCACGCAATTTTGTTATTCATGGATTAAGGCTGAAAGCCTTATAGCAATAGCGCAGGGCAACGCCCTGTGTGGTTATATACGTCGTGAAGATTGCCCTGAAAGGGCTATAGCCGTATTGGATTGTAATGGTGGAGATGTTTGATTGCGAATTTAGCAGATATAGCTAATTAAAGAGAATAATTCTGGAGGGGTTAGGGGGTCGGGCTTACGTCGTTTGGCTTTAGCCCTTTCAGGGCAAATGTTTTACGTTATTTATATTTATTCATAGGGCGTTGCCCTATGCTGTTGCTTGTCGCCCTTTCAGGGCTTAAGAGTGGTTGTTTTTTTGAGCTCAAGCCGCGCTGGCTTTTTCTTGAGGCGGATGGCAAACCCTGATTTTGTTGTTTGGAATTTTGGGCTATCGCGTTATCGATGGGGCTTAGATAAGTTTTTTGTTGGTTGGAATTTTATATCCGCCTCAGTGAAGTGTGAACCACGCAATTTTATTATTTATGGATTAAGGCTGAAAGCCTTATAGCAATAGCGCAGGGCAACGCCCTGTGTGGTTATATACGTCGTGAAGATTGCCCTGAAAGGGCTATAGCCGGAATTAAATTTTAACCAAATCCCCATCAAATTCGATGTTATTTTTTTTCTGATGGTTTTGTCCTTTTCGGTTTAATATAACGATATTGATTTATCATTGCTAACTGAATACTGCTCCCTGCTCACTGAATCTCGTGATGGTTTCGATAATATATTGTTGTTCTTCGTTTGTTAAGTCATAAAAGAGTGGCAGTCGCACCAGACAATCGGAATAGTGGTCGGATTGGGGCAATTCGGGTCCCTGGTATTTGTCTTTGTAATAAGGGCTTTTGTGTAGGCTTAAATAATGAAATACGCTGTATATGTCGTTTTTCTTTAAATAGTCGATCAGGCTGGACCGAAACGTGGCATCGGGACACACCAGGAAGAACATGTGTCCGTTTATGGTGGCATTATCGGGTATAAGTGGCAGTTGAACCTTCATGTTGACGGCCCATTTTTGCAACCCATTAAAATAATGATGCCATATTTCTTTACGCCGGGTTTGTATTTTATCCAGCTCTTCGAGTTGAGCCCACAGAAAAGCGGCTGTTATTTCGCCCGGTAAAAAGCTGCTACCTGTGTCTACCCAACCGTATTTGTTGACTTCGCCACGAAAGAATTCGGCTCGGTTGGTTCCTTTTTCCCACAGTATTTCGGCGCGTTTGATGAATTGTTCGTCGTTGATGGCCAATAAACCGCCTTCGCCACACTGGATATTTTTCGTTTCGTGAAATGAGAAACAGCTTAAATGGCCCATGGTGCCCAGTGGCTTTTTGCGGTAATAGCTATCTACAGCTTGCGCGGCATCTTCTACTACAAAAAGATGGTGGCGTTGGGCAATGGCCATTATGGCATCCATATCGCAGGCTACACCTGCATAATGAACCGGCACGATGGCTTTTGTTTTGGGGGTGATGAGTGCTTCTATCTGTGCCTCATCCATACCCGGGCGATCGGTGCGGCTATCGACAAAACGTAAGATGGCCCCTTGTCGGACAAATGCCAGGGCCGTACTGACGAATGTATAGGCAGGGAGAATGACTTCATCGCCCGGCTCAATGTTCAGCAACAGAGCTGCCATCTCCAGTGCATCGGTGCAACTGGTGGTGAGTAATGTTTTTTTGAAGCCCCAGCGTTCTTCAAAATAGTTTTGGCATAGCCTGGTATATTTACCATTGCCACTGATATGGCCGGTGGCTACAGCCCCATAAATGTGGTGTACTTCTTTGCCGGTGATATGGGGTTTATTAAAAGGAATCATGGTGAATAAGTTTACAGATGATAGATTAATTGGGTGTTATATACCGAATAACCCGATTTTTCATATAATCGGCACGCGCCCGTGTTGGTCAGTTGCGTGGTAACAAAAGCGTTTGTCAGGTGGTTTTGGTAGTACCAGTTATGGGCCGCCTTCATCAGTTCTGTGCCAATACCCTGTTTTTGCACGGCCGGATCGATGGCAATCAGTCCAATTTGTCCGTGTAGGGATTTTTTTTTGATGGTCACAAACCCTTTTATGGTATTGTTAATTGTTGCTATGAGCACGACATCGGCCAACTGGCCTGAAAGTGATTTGGAGATCCACTGTGTATATAACGATTCAAATTTGGGGCTTAAAAATCTGTCTTTGCGGAACCGGCTTTCGTGCCCGCTTAAAACGGCCAGCCGAAGCAAATCTTCAGTTAGCGGTCCTTTGTAGTGCGTGATAAATGGTGCGGTTGTCGCCGGGCCCTGAATATTGTCGATGACATAGGTTATTTTGTGATCCAACACCGGACAATGTCTGTTGTTGAGTATCACTTCAGCCTCATGATCGGTTTGTGTGGTAAAAAGATAAATCAGATCATACCCTTCGGTCGATTTCTCTTTTAATAAGGTTTTTAGCGAAGCCTTTGTCAGGATCTCAGATTCTGATTTTCCGATTTTCTTTTCAAAGAAACGGGAATCCCAGTCCAGATATTGAATCATTTGTCGATGTTTATGGTTTGTTGCACAATGAAAGTGGGGCGGTCTTTAACCTGGTCAAAAATACGACCAATATATAGCCCCAGCATCCCCATGAGCGTGATGATGATACCGGATAAAAACCAGATTGATATGATCATACTACTGTATCCGCTCACGGTGATCTGTCCGGTAAAGGTTCTCACCAGTGTGATGGCGGCAAGCAGAAACGACAGTGCGGATATGGAGATACCCAGCTTAACAGTCAGCCGCAATGGCTTGTCGGAGAATGAGAGTATCGTGTTAAGGGCCAGGTTAATTAAAGCCTTGAGGCTATAGCTGCTTTTCCCGTCGTGACGTGCTGCATGTTGCACCGCCACTTCTGTTCGCCGAAAGCCAACCCATCGCACCATTGTAGGGAAATAGCGTGTTTTATCATTCATCGACAGGATTGCATCAATGACTTTGTGGTGATAAATGCCGAAGTTGGCGATTTCGGAGTTCTGTTCGGTACCGGTAAGATAGGCCAGTGTTTTATAAAACCATTTAGAGGCGCTTCTTTTGAATAGCGAGTGCTGACGTTGTGTTCGTCTGGCCAGCACAATGTCGTAGCCTTCGTCGGCTTTGTTACACAGTTTCGTGATCTCTTCGGGGCGGTCCTGCAGGTCGCCATCCATTACAATCACCCAACTGCCGGTGGCATAATGTAATCCTGCGGTTATGGCATAGTGCTGGCCAAAATTACGTGACAGGTTAATGCCTTTGATTCGTGGGTCTGTCGTCGCGGCCTTCATCACTTCATCCCAGTCGTTGTCGGGGCTGGCATCGTTTACATAAATAATTTCGAAGGCAGGATCGATTGATGCCAGTGTCTTAATCAGGCGGGCGGTGAGTTCCGCAATGGCTTTATGGCATCGGTATAATGGTATAACCACCGAAAATTTAATGTCAGTCATAGTTTTACAGTTACAAAGATACCTGCAATAATCAGTGCCAGACCGATTATTTTACCCCAGGTAAATGTTTCTCCGAAGATAGCAATACTCAGAATAAATACTAAAATAAATGAGAGACTCATAAACGGGTAGGCAAATGAAATTTCGAATTTGGTCATGGCCGCCATCCAGAAGAGGCTGGCGATAAATGCTGCCGCAAAGCCGCTCACCAGCCACGGATCAAGAAACAGTCTGGCCATAAACAGCAGCATATCGGAGAAGTGGGGCGGTAACGCACCTTTAAGGTTGATGCGCCATTTTAACACCAATTGCCCGTAAACGGTGAAGAGAATGCAGCCAAAAATATATAGATAGCCCATGGGAGTTATTGATTGGTTGATTGTTTTGGTTTAACGGTGATCAATGTGCCTTTGTAATCGGCTTGTATATTAAGGGGTAGTGCTTGTATCACTTTATTAATGACGGGATTTAATGGGGGCGGGGTATAATTCAGGGAATCCAAAAAGTTGAATTGTGCCCTGTATGCACTGATGATTTCTTTGGGCGTTAGTTGGGATATAAACAGGTAATCGGGCCGGTAACTGGTGGCATGGTATTTTGCCCTGACGTCGTGGTCTCCTACCCGGTTTATATATTGATAGTCGCAGTTATTTTCCATACAGGCATAATAATAACGATCGTCGCCTACTATTTTGGCGTTTTCGGGAATGTGACGTTTCACCCATGCCTGGATGGATCGCGGGTCGCGTTGCGGAAGCCGACCTATGATGGCTGCGCTTGTAAATGCAAAAATGCTGATATTGGTTATGGCTATAGCAATTAATCCATACGACAGGGTTTTCGCGACCTTCTGATTTTCCTTCATCGCCGACGTCAGGGCCAGCCCGATTATCAGGTACCAGAAGGGGACTATCAGCGCACTGTAGGCGCCGGTGTCGCGTACCAGTGAGTAAAAGAGGGCGAGAGGCAACAGGAACAACAGATGTTGTAATCGTTGATTTTTGGGCGCCATTAATCTGCCGGCAGCCAAAAGCCCCGTTAGTATTAACGGCCATTGGTGATATGGTATGAAGAAGTTGCCGCCCAGAAATTTTGAAACAATGGAGCTGTCTGCATTTAATTGTTTGGGTGCAATGTAATATTGAAGGAAGTTTGAAATATCCTGGAAGGCGTATATTACCCATATCATATAAATGAAAATGGGCAAGACGGTGATGATGGCCGACGCGAGCCATCTCTTTTCTCTAAAAAAGTGAATCAGCGCATAAATAAAGAGCGGAACCACAATGATGGCGATACGTGGGGTGGTTAACACCGCCGTGACGCCGCATAAGGCCATAAGTACCGTCTTGAAACAGGTGGGTTTGGGGTGCGACATGCTCCACCATGCACCGAGAGCAAAAAACAGTGCTACCATATCCATCCGCCCGCTGTGGCTATTTCGGTTGACGATGACGTCGAAGACGATTAACAGCACCAGCCAGCGCGATTGTTGTGTGGGTATTTTGTAGTTGGTAAGTATTTTGCTGAAAACGAAGATGGACAGACCCGCAAATATCAGGGATACAATACGAAATTGAAACAGCCCGAATCCGCCCAGTTTAAATGATAAACCGGTTAGCAGAAAATATACGGGCCCATAGGCCAGTACCTCTTGTCCGCCTGTTTGAATGGGACAAACTTCCAGCAGAAATCCTTTGCCCTTGAGTAAGGAATTGGTGATTGAGACAAAAAAGGTTTCATCAAACCAGGGTATGGGACTGTATTGCAGACTCCACAAATGCCAAAGAGCGGCCAGTATTAATAGGATATAAAAGAAGGAGGTGTTCTTAATGTGCATAATCCATAATTTTTGAACCATAAAGGTATTGAAAGTTTAAAAATATGGAAGACTTGTGGTTATTATCATAGGCGTTGCCCTATGCTGTTGCTTGTCGCCCTTTCAGGGCTTATGAGTGGTTGTGCTTTTGCGCTCTAGCCGCGCGGGCTTTTATTTGAGGTGGATGGCAAACCCTGATTTTGTTGTTTGGGATTTTGGGCTATCGCGTTATCGATGGGGCTTAGATAAGTTCTTTGTTAATTGAAATAATATATCCGTCTCAGCGAAAGGCGCCCCCACGCAATTTTGTTATTCATGGATTAAGGCTGAAAGCCTTGTAGCAATAGCGCAGGGCAACGCCCTGTGTGGTTATATACGTCGTGGAAATTGCCCTGAAAGGGCTATAGCCGTATTGGATTGTAATGGTGGAGATGTTTGATTGCGAATTTAGCAGATATAGCTAATTAAAGAGAATAATTCTGGAGGGGTTAGGGGGTCGGGCTTACGTTGTTTGGCTTTAGCCCTTTCAGGGCAAATGGTTTATGTTATTTGTATTTATTCATAGGGCGTTGCCCTATGCTGTTGCTTGTCGCCCTTTCAGGGCTTAAGAGTGGTTGTTTTTTTGCGCTGAAGCCGCGCGGGCTTTTTCTTGAGGCGGATGGCAAACCCTGATTTTTGTTGTTTGGGATTTTGGGCTATCGCGTTATCGATGGGGCTTAGATAAGTTTTTTGTTGATTGGAATTATATATCCGCCTCAGTGAAGTGTGAACCACGCAATTTTATTATTCATGGATTAAGGCTGAAAGCCTTATAGCAATAGCGCAGGGCAACGCCCTGTGTGGTGATATACGTCGTGAAGATTGCCCTGAAAGGGCTATAGCCGGAATCAGATTTTAATCATGATATCATGAAATTAGATGTAATTTCTACCTGATGGTTTTAATTTTTGGGGGATAACAATACGATATTGATTAATCACTGCTCACTGCTCCCTGTTCCTCTATCGACTCGTAAAAATTCTTAACGGACAACATGGTGAGGATGATGACCAACTGTATGGTAAAGGGATTTAGCGAAGCGGTAAGCCATGACTCCACCGAATTTGAAAGAATCATGCCGAAGAAAACAGCCCATATCAGAGGCCTTCGTTTGCCACCCCATAAATATTTGATAGAAATACACTCAAAACTATATGCAAATGGCAGTCGTCTTCAGCCAAAAAACAGGCAATGGAATACCTCCGTTTTAGAGCATAACACTTCATTTGGAAGTTTTACTACATTAAATTTTCATCTGTTTATAATTTGATTTTAGTTGCCATATGGAACTCGCCAGGATAATCATACTTCTGTGTGTGAATCAATTCCCATGGCTCGTTTCATATGATTAAATTTATCTTTCAATGGCCATATGGAACTCCCGATGAATTTTAATCATTCTTCTGTGTGTATTTTAGAATGCTAAAATTCATGTTCGTTTCATATGTTTATAATTTGTCTTTCAATGGTCATTTGGAACTCCCGATGAATTTTAATCATTCTCCTGTGTGTATTTTAGAATGCTAAAATTCATGTTCGTTTCTGTTTATAATTTGTTTGTTAAGGTCAGATGGAACTCCCATGAAAATAATCATCCCCCTGTGTGAAAATCCCTTTATTATGGCCGTTTCATTTAATGATATATCATTTGTCATCGCATTTATATTATGGCTATATGATGGGTGGTATACGTTTAGGCTGGATGATAGATATAGCTATGGTATTTGATAAGGCAAGCAATGCAGAGCTACTTATGCAAAAGGTATTAAAGGTAAACCCTTCATTTAACAAAGAAATAATTATAGCCGTAGGATGGAGTAGCAGGTTTATGAGTAAAGAAAAGCAGCATCAACTTAGTAACTGGCAATCGTTGTTTGCACCCTTTCCTAACATTAAATTATTTTTTGAGCAGCACAACACCCAGGTACGCCACCGTTGGATAGCATTTAATAATATATGGTATTTACCCGGTATGTTAAACAAAATCAAGGGTATATGGTATCAGTTATTTTCATCACCGGAATATATGGTAAATTATTTTGAGACAACCATAAAAAAAAGGCCTTTTTTTTCTTATTTAAAACGACTAAAAAATAGAAACATTTAAAAACAAATTTTAATATATAATAATTATATTTTTCATATTTGTAGTGTATTCAAAATTTTAAATAAAAACTTACTTTATGAAAAAATTAATTTTAGGCTTGGCTTTAGCTATGGCAATGTTTAGTTGTAGTGATGATGATGATGATAATGGTGTGTCAAAAAGCGACTTAATAGGCAAATGGGTTCTTGTTTCTACTGAAACAGAGGGTTCTTTAGCCGGTGAAAGCGGTAGCACCATTGAAGAAGCAGATGCAGATTATGAAGAATATTATGTTTTTAAAGATGATAATACTTTAGAATCTCATTATAATTACATAGGTGATGAAGACGATTCTTATGATGAGTATGGTACTCAAAGTTCAACAGGATCATATGAATTAGATGGAAGTAAAATTGTTATCACAATGGATGGAGAAAGCTATGAATATGACATCAGAATTGATGGTAATGAAATGACTCTTTCTATTGATCAAGAATTTTTTGGTGTTAGCTTTACACAAATTGAAACATACCAAAAAGCAAACTAATTTTTGTTTGACTTTTAATATATAAGGGCATCCGCAAAGGATGCCCTTTGTTTATTATAATCCATTTTGTCGTAACCATTTTTATAATAAACCATTGTTGTACGGTAAAACCGGAGAATTAAAAATTTCAACTGACAACTATCTGTAAACCAATAGTTGTTTTCACCTTTTTTTAAAGTAAGCCCCCCGTATTTCTGGGAACAAGGAATTTTGATATATCAAGTTCGTTATGAATGATGTTATTCTTATAAGATTTGGTGTGACGACCTCAATTTTGTTCTTCATGGATTAAGGCTGAAAGCCTTATAGCAATAGCGCAGGGCAACGCCCTGTGTGGTTATATACGTCGTGGGAATTGCCCTGAAAGGGCTATAGCCGTATTGGATTGTAATGGTGGAGATGTTTGATTGCGAATTTAGCAGATATAGCTAATTAAAGAGAATAATTCGGGAGGGGGGTAGGGGGGCGGGCTTACGTCGTTTGGCTTTAGCCCTTTCAGGGCAAATGTTTTACGTTATTTGTATTTATTCATAGGGCGATGCCCTATGCTGTTGCTTGTCGCCCTTTCAGGGCTTAAGAGTGGTTGTGCTTTTGCGCTTAAGCCGCGCGGGCTTTTTCTTGAGGCGGATGGCAAACCCTGATTTTGTTGTTTGGGATTTTGGGCTATCGCGTTATCGATGGGGCTTAGATAAGTTTTTTGTTGATTGAAATGATATATCCTCCTCAGCGAAGTGTGAACCACGAAATTTTATTATTTATGGATTAAGGCTTAAAGCCTTATAGCAATAGCGCAGGGCAACGCCCTGTGTAGCTATATACGTCGTGGTAATTGCCCTGAAAAAGCTATAGCCGGAATCAGATTTTAATCATGATATTAGATGTAATTTCTACCTGATAGTTTTAATTTTTTGGGGATAACAATACGATATTGATTAATCACTGCTCACTATTTCCTGTTCCTCTATCGGCTCGTAGAAATTTTTGTCGGACAACATGGAGAGGATGATGACCAACTGTATGGTAAAGGGGTTTAGCGAAGCAGTAAGCCATGACTCCACCGAAATGGAGAGTAGCATGCCGAAGAGGAGGGCCCATACCATGGGGGTGAATTGGGCGGCCCTGATAAAATTTTTGAGCCAGCCATAGGCAAAAAGTATAAGGCCCGTCAGACCGGTATCGAGCCACATGGTGAGCCAGCTATTGTGCACATTGCCCTGATGACCGTGTTTTACAAAATATTCTTTGTACTGCGCCAAAATGGTTTCGTTATAGGTGAATCCTTTGCTGAACCAATAGTTTTGATGGATGTTTTGCCATGCCACATCGGCTACCACCACGCGGCCCGATCCTGTTTCGAGGGTTTCGAGCCGGAAATAATCCTGTAACCCCAGTGATATAACTATTTCTTCGAAATTGGCCATTACCAGTTGGTACGAGGCAAAGATCATTGCCATGGCGATAAATCCCAGTAATGGATTCCTTCGGATGAGTTGCCACCCGGCCAGAAAAAGTAACACCGAGAAAATACCACCCCGCGACCCAGCTAAAATTAACGATAAGACAATAATACCATAGACGAAGATCACCTCTTTACGCGTAAAAAGGGTAGGGTGATTGGTGCGCACATAAGTGAAAAGTGCCAGAAAAAGAAACCCATACATCCCCATGCCGTTTGGGTTGCCCAGTAAGCCGGAGAAACGCTCTTTATTAAAAAAAACAAAATCGGGTACAATTGCTATTAATAGCAAGCTGACGCTCATGATTAATGCCCCAAGTACAACAATACCGTACAGGAAACGGCGGCGCTCATACCGTAACAGCAGTTGAACAGTACCGGGGATTACTAGTAGTAAAAGAAGGTACGAGAGTGTTTTTTGAAAACTGTAGAATATTCGCGGGTTATAAGTGAGCGAGATGAAGGCCAGTATCAGAAAGGGAATAAATGGGGTAATAAAACGATAAGCTTCGTCTTCTTTTTCGGAGGTAATAGACAGGTAACTAAGACTTAACATGGCAACGACTTTGAGGTTTTTTGCAAAGGCGAAGATTTCATGCCGGCTATCGCTCAGTGTCAGGATGAGCCAGAAACCCAGTAATACCCAAAGCCATTGGCCCCGTTGGCGCAATAACAGCATGTGCACCGGTATGGCGATGTAGACCAGTGGGCCGGTAAACATCCCCAACGCGATCCAAAATAAGAGGGCGAGGTAGTTGTTCCTTTCGTATTGAAGGTATTCAAGCATTAGTTACGATTGTTCAGTTGAGGTTGCTAATATAGTAAAAGACGTGGTTTTTTATTCTAACGGATTTAGAACCATTGTTGCTAAGAATTGCCAACAAGAAAATATTTTTATTTTCGTTATGCTTAACTTCTAAAATGGTCATTTATACCAGTAAACTCACATTTTATAAACTCAAAAATGGATAGACATGCTTTAAATATGACTCAACCGGCAATAATTATATTTATCTTCTCAATGTTTTTTTGCGCCACCGATTCCCATAAAAATTTTTCTTTGATTCTTTCAATGGAGGCCTTTTTCATTTTTTTTAACTCCTCATCGGGCAGCTCAAGTACTCTTTGTAGTGCATTTCCCAGAGCTTCACTGTTGCCCGGTGGAATTAGTAAGCCATTGGAGTCATCCACCTGTTCGACTACTGCCCCCACATCGGTGGCGACGATGGCGCAGCCGCTGGCCATGGCTTCCAGAATTACCGTGGGCATGCCTTCACTCCATGAGGGACAGACCAACACATCGCTATCCCGAAGTATCTGTTTTATGGTGTTTTCGTCGCGAACCGCCCCGTGGTAATGTATCTGTTTGTTGTTTTTAAGTTGTTTGCCGGCAGGTATGGGGCCTATAAAATGCATCTCAAAAAGGGGGGCTGAACCACTCAGCATTTTTTTTAATACTTCGTTCAGTTCTTCAACGCCTTTGCGGCGTTCATACCGGCCAATGAATACAAGTTTACGTGGTACATTAACCCTGAAGTCGCTTGTGTTCAACCAATCATCCGTAATGCCTATGGGGATGGTGATGATTTGATTGTTGGGCGATATTTTTTTCTGAATCCCTGACAGTTTGCCGCCCAATGAAAAAATGAAACTGGTATTTCTTAAATTCCATTTTACAGCACGTCTTAGAAGTCGGTGTTCGAGTTTTACTCGCAGATCGGGCGCTTTTTGAAACATTTCAACACCATGAAAGTTGATGCCTGTGGGGACTTCGGGTTGCGCATTTAGTAATTTCCATCCCGAAAAGCCTTGCACATACACAAAATCGGGTTTCGGTTGCCTGCGCCAAACTTCATAAACCCGTTTGGAATAGAGGTAACTTTCCCACAAATAATGGCCCGGAAAATAATGGTTACGTGGAAAAGGAATCGCAAAGAACCTGATGTTTTTTTGTTCTTTGGGAGTGAAGTACTGTTCCAATTCCAACGGCTGACTGGTAACGTCAACGGTATGATAAACATCCACCAATACCCCGTTTCGTGCCAGGTATTTGGCCAAATAGTAACTGTGCTTTTGCATGCCACCCATAACTATGGGATAGATGCCATCGGTGAAAAGGGAGAGGTGCATGGTTTCTTATTGAAGTGCGTTTCTGTAGATATTTAGTAGCTGCTGTGCATGCTTTTGTGGATCATGATATGTCTGTATTCGTTTGAGACTCATTTCAGCTTTAGGTTTTATAACCTCCGGATTTGAAAAGATGTTTTGTATTATATTATATAATTGATCTGTAATGATCTGGCTGAATTTCTCTCTATCGGATTTGGTGAGCAGTATCCCATTTCCGTTCTTATCTTTAGGAACATTTATGATCCAGCCACATTGATCATTATTAATTTCGGGAAGGGCTCTGATGTCTGACGTGATAACCGGACATCCGCAGGCTTGTGATTCCAGAACAAAATAACCATACGTATCTGCATATGTGGGTAAGAGTGCCACATGTGTTTGTTTTAATATCTCAATAACTTTATCGTTCGGTAATGAGCCTTTAATATTTATCATTGGCGATAGTTGAGTGAAACGTTGTTTTAAGTCATTCACATCTTTAATGGTCGTATGAGAGGCGTATTGATCCGGGGTGAAATTTGATATTATGTTGAGTTGAAATAAATAGCTTTCTTTTGCTAATTGTTCAAATACATTTAAGATCTCTTTTCCACCTTTTCTAAAGAAATCATTGCCAACAAATGTGAATATTATTTCTTTTTTTATGTCCTGCTTCTTTTCAATAGATTGGGAAAATATAGCTTGTGGTGGATGCAGTACAACTGTTTTTTTTAGGATTGTATTTGCAATTTTGGGCCAATATTGTTCCAGATACTGTTTTTGAATGTGATAGTTGCATGAGGATAATGCAATTAATTTAATGCAGTTGGGTTTTGCCATTTTTTTTACTGCCAATTGTGTTAACCAACCGGGAGCTTTGCCTAAACGAGGCAAAATAGTTTCGAAAGTGGTTACCCAATGTTGATGACTAAGGCATAGACCATTAAAAAGATGGATTACTCTTCTGCTGCTGGTATAGGGGGTATAATATAGATTGAGAGACCAGACCGGAATCGTCTTTAATATTTTAAAGGAAAGATGACTGATTATTTTAAAAAGGTCAATTGTTTGCGTGAAACGTATTTCTTTTATGTATAGGAAATTACGTTTTTCGGGATAGCCTGAATGGTTATGATTGATTTTCATGCCTTAGTAAATATATTTTGACAACATTTCTAGACCTAACGGTTTAAAAATATACTTTAATAAACGGTCTTTTAAAGCAATGGTACGGGGAGATCCCCACTTTTTATGAAATCGAATATTGTCTCCAACTGCTCTTTGATTATATTTATATCCGTCTGTAATGCTGGTTGTTTCCCCTCCAAGATGAATAACATGCGATTTTGGTACTAGCCAATTTTCAATTGCATATTTTTTTAAGGTTAAGGCAAAGTCATCATCTTGAAAGAAGAAATCAAAATTTTCATCATGAAGCGGTATCTTTTGAAATATTAAACGTTTTACAACGTAGCACCAACCTACAAATTCAATCCTAACTTTGTAACCTAATTGAGGTGTTTTGAATTTTTCTGGTGGAGTCCAATTTGATAATGGGTTGAGAGGACAAAAAGAATAAGCTTTTGGATGATTTTTAATTACGTTATTTATTTCAGTTAGCCAATTGGGCTTAAATAGTAAATCGTTGTTGCAAAATGCAATAAGCTCATTTTTAGTGTGCTTTATGCCTATGTTTAGAAATTTGTTGTAATTAAATGGTTCGTCGGGGATTAGTATTGTTAAAGAAATATTTTTAAGTTTTGGATATTTTAAGTTTGAATTATGAAAGTTCTTGTTGCTTTCCATAATAACTACATTGAATTTAAAATTGCTTTCCGATCTAGAAAGGCTATTGAGGCAATCGCAGTTCATTTTGAATAAATTCTCATTGATGCAATTGCTTAATATTATTATATCGATATTATACATAGTTTTTGGATATAGTTTTTACACAGATAATTAAAACCCTTTATTTTCCAAGCTCCTTTTTGATACAAGTAACTATATTTTTTAAGATAATTGACCGTTTTAAGGTGAAATAGTGTTGTTGTTTGTTCTGCAAAAGAATTTATACACTCCAAATGAAAATGATATTCTTCATCTGTTATTCTTTTTGTGGCCTTTAAGTAATTAACCTGAGTTAAAAATGAAAACAAAGTGCCTCGTAATCTTGTTTTTAAAGATTTGTTTTTGATAAGCGAATCAAATTTTTGAATGTACATCTGAATGCCGGGCCACATTACTTTCAGCATTTCATTGTAGTTTTGATTACTGCGTTGTGGGTCGATGCGATAAAAGCAGTCGGGCTGTTTGACGTCGGCTATTTTGTATTGCACGTTGGGTACCATTAATGCACGGGTGTGAAATTCCACATCTTGAAGTCGTGGAAATGTTTCGTCGAAACCTTGTATGTTCTGTTTTATAAATTTTGTTTGCCAGATTGATGACATTATATTCCATGGGAGGTCGTGACTCAGAAATTTTTTTAAATGATTTTTTCCTGAAGGTATCCAAACGTGCTTATGATCACCAATTTTGTGGTAAAAATTCCCCACAGGAAAAACCATAAAGTGTATTAAGGGATTTTGTTGTATTGAGGTCATCCTGTTCTTTAGGCAATTGGGAGACATGATGTCGTCTGAATCGAAAAACATTAAGTATTCACCTTGTGCCTGTTTCAATCCAATATTTCGACAAACAGAGCCGCCTTTGGGTAATTGTGTCCTTTCAATGAATCGAATGCGAAGGTCTTGGTGTGCTATTTTTTGAATGATTTTTTGTGAACCATCGCTAGAACCGTCATCGACAACAATAGCTTCCCAATTTTGATAGGTCTGCGCAATTATTGATTGTAAAGTTTTTTCTATATATGGCGCTTTGTTATAGTTGGGGATGATGATAGAAATTAGCATGGTATTTAGTTGTTTATTTTTAGGGCCTGTTTTATAGTGTTAGTAATTGTGCATTAGGGGTGCGAGGGCCTTCCGGGGTGCGGATGTTGGCAAAGCACTTCTTGGTTTCCGCCCCGCCCCCCTCGGTCCCCCCTTGAGGGGGGAAGGGGCATGGCACTTTCTGGATTTTTGTGTTTTAGTTATATCTTGGTTGCTTCGTAAATATATAAGTGTTTCACCCGGCGCGTGGGTAGTTCCCCCTGAAGGGGGTTAGGGGGGTGTGAGGGGTTTTCCTGGGGTGCAGATGTTGGCAAAGCACTTTTTGGTTCTCGCCCCCCTCGGTCCCCCCTTTAGGGGGGATGGGGCATAGCACTTCTAGGATTTTTGTGTTTTAGTTATATCTTGGTTGCTTCGTAAATGTATTAGGTGCTTTGCCCAGCGCGTCAGGAGTTCCCCCTAAAGGGGGCTAGGGGGGTGCGAGGGCTTTTTTTTGTTCATATTTGGCAAGCATTTTTGGGTTTTCGCCCCCCTCTGTCCCCCCTTGAGGGGGGATGTGGCAGAGCACTTCTTAGTTTTTATGTTTCACTAATATTTTGGTTGCTTCGTAAATATTTAAGTGTTTTGCCAGGCGCGCCGGTAGTTCCCCCTGAAGGGGGTTAGGGGGGTGTGGGGTCTTTTGTTTGTTCATATTTGGCAAGCATTTTTGGGTTCTCGCCCCCCTCGGTCCCCCCTTGAGGGGGGATGTGGCAAGGCACTTCTGGTTTTTTGTGTTTCTCTTATATTTTGGTTGCTTGGTAAATATTTAAGTGTTTTACTAGGCGCGCCGGTAGTTCCCCCTGAAGGGGGTTAGGGGGGTGTGGGGTTTTCCGGGGTGAAGATGTTGGCAAAGCACTTTTATGTTCCCCCCCCCTCGTTCCCCCCTTGAGGGGGGATGTGGCATGGCACTTCCTGGATTTTGTGTTTCTTTTATATTTTGGTTTCTTGGTAAATATTTAAGTATTTCACCAGGCGCGCCGGTAGTTCCCCCTGAAGGGGGTTAGGGGGGTGTGGGGTCTTTTCAGGTGCAGGAACACTAATGGTATTCCATTAAGCAACAAATGTTTAAAAACAGTTGTCATTTTAAAAATATTTTTTTTAACTTGTGTACAGTTTATTGAAAAAGTCCTTGCCAAACCCGGAAAAGTGTCGATAGCTCATCCTCTGTTGTTATTCGGATTTGACAAACAGGATGGGTTTTTTTATGGGTACGCGTTAAAAAAGACAGGTAACCTCCTGCTGTACTCTACCTGCCTTGTAATGCACTTTGGTCGAGAGGCAGGAGGCCCTGTGGAACTTAAATATTTTAATTATGCCATTACGATATGGTTTAATCGAAAATCCGTTAACAAGCGATCCGGACGATTATATGGCCGTGACGTTTGACAACCAGACGGTTGGTATTGACGAGATTGTGGAGCGTATGATCAGTCGTGGCTCCACTGTTACAAAAGCTGAGGCCCTTGGGTCTTTTGAAGAGTTTAATCTGGCCGTTTGCGACATTGTTAAGAGTGGGTTTAACATTAAAACCGATTTGTTTTCTGTTTACCCCACCGTTGCCGGCGTGTTTAATGATGCCTCCGAAGGTTTCAACAGTTCTAAACATTCCATTAATCTTAATTTGCGCGCCGGTCAGCGTCTCATCGAAGCCGTAGCCAATCTTTCGGTTGAAAAGGTGACGGTGACCGAATCTAAGCCTGTTCTTCAGTTGCTGACCGATTTGAAGAGTGGCGCTATTAATGAATCGGCCACAATTGGTCAGATTGTTTCCATAAAAGGTGCTTTGCTTAAGATTGCTGGCGAAGCGCCTTCCGTGGGTGTCTTTTTTATTGCAGCCGACGGAACCGAAACACGCATTGCCGATTTTGTTAAGAACAAGCCGTCGGAACTTCTCTTTTTTATTCCTGATGACTTAGCCGTTGGCAGCTATGACGTGGAGGTGAGAACCGTTTTGCCTTCACATAAGTCGGTGTCAGTTGGTCAACTGTCCAATAAGATTTCGATTATTGCTTAATTTTATTTATGTAGGCCACCCCGTTATACTTGTTATGGCGGGGTGGTCTTTTATTATATGAGGTTACTGTCTTAAAGTGTATGAGACTACTGTCTCAGGGTGTCCAATCCCATTTACCCGGGGTGTTCAATCCCATTTACCCGGGGTGTCCGATCCCATTAATCGGGGTGTCCGATCCCATTTACTCAGGGTGTCCGATCCCATTTAGTCGGGGTGTTCAATCCCATTTAATCGGGGTGCCCGATCCCATTAATCGGGGTGCCCGATCCCATTTAATCGGGGTGCCCGATCCCATTTAATCAGAGTGTCCAATCCCATTTACTCGGGGTGTATGAGACTACTGTCTTCAGGTGTTTTAGACTACTGTCTCAAGAACGGGCTGAAAGCCCGGATAAATTCAGCCCAAGGCAACGCCTTGGGAAAAAGGGCATCGCTCGGGTTAGCGCCCTGAAAGGGCAGGTCTATACGACCTATTCAGTCTTCCCGTAAATGGCAATCACTTTTGGGTTCTCGCCCCGCCCCGCCCCCCTCGGTCCCCCCTTGAGGGGGGATGTGGCAAGGCACTTCTTAGTTTTTGTGTTTCTTTTATATTTTGGTTGCTTGGTAAATATTTAAGTGTTTTACCAGGCGCGCCGGGAGTTCCCCCTGAAGGGGGTCAGGGGGGTGCGAGGGGTTTTCCTGGGGTGCAGATGTTGGCAAAGCACTTTTTGGTTCTCGCCCCGCCATGTCCCCCTCGGTCCCCCCTTGAGGAGGGATGTGGCATGGCACTTCTGGTTTTTTGTGTTTTTCTTATATTTTGGTTGCTTGTTAAATGTGTCAGGTGCTCTGCCAGGCGCGTTGGTAGTTCCCCCTGAAGGGGGTCAGGGGGGTGCGGGGGCTTTTGTTTGTTCATATTTGGCAAGCATTTTTGGGTTCTCGCCCCCCTCGGTCCCCCCTTGAGGGGGGAAGGGGCATGGCACTTCCTGGATTTTTGTGTTTCTTTTATATTTTGTTTGCTTGGTAAATGTGTCAGGTGCTCTGCCAGGCGCGCCGGGAGTTCTCCCTCAAGGGGGTTAGGGGGGTGCGAGGGCTTTGGGGTGCACATCTAATCAGGTGTTAAATCTTTTGCCTGGCTTTCGTTTTTTAGTGTTTCTAAAATAATTTTTGTTGTGTTTCCTTTTTGGTTGTGTACGTCCTCATTTGTAAACCGCAATATTTTTATTCCTAATCGTTTCAATACGGCACTTCGGTTAATATCCTTTTCTTGTTGTTCTTTGGTTAGATGATAACCACCGTCTATTTCAATGACCAATTTTGCCTGATGACAATAAAAATCTACAATGAATATGTCAATGGGATGTTGTCGTCGAAATTTGTAATTAGTGAAATTCTCTTGGTTTAATAAATTCCACATCTCTTTTTCGGCTTTGGTCATCCTCTTTCGTAGCTTTTGTGCCCGTTCTATAATTAGCTTCGAAGCCCCGTAGGTGAGATTATATATGTATGATTTTGAGTTTGACATGGTTTTTACCTCCCTCTTTCCTTTTTTTGTGGATGTTTGGCAAGCACTTTTTGGTTTTATCCCCGCCCCCCTCGGTTCCCCCTTGAGGGGGGATGTGGCAGGGCACTTCTGGTTTTTTGTGTTTCTTTTATATTTTGGTTGCTTGGTAAATGTGTCAGGTGCTCTGCCATGCGCGCCGGGAGTTCCCCCTAAAGGGGGTTAGGGGGGTGTGAGGGCTTTTCCTGGGGTGCAGATGTTGGCAAAGCATTTTTGGGTTCTCGCCCCGCCCCCCTCGGTCCCCCCTTGAGGGGGGATGTGGCAGAGCACTTCTGGTTTTTTGTGTTTTTCTTATATTTTGGTTGTTTCGTAAATGTGTCAGGTGTTTTACCCGGCGCGCCGGGAGTTCCCCCTAAAAGGGGGTCAGGGGGGTGTGAGGGCTTTTGTTTGTTCATATTTGGCAAGCATTTTTTGGTTTTATCCCCGCCCCCCTCGGTCCCCCCTTGAGGGGGGATGTGGCAGGGCACTTCTGGCTTTTTGTGTTTCTTTTATATTTTGGTTGCTTCGTAAATGTGTCAGGTGCTCTGCCATGCGCGTTGGTAGTTCCCCCTGAAGGGGGTTAGGGGGGGGTGAGGGCTTTTGTTTGTTTATATTTGGCAAGCACTTTTGGGTTCTCGCCCCGCCATGCCCCCCTCGGTCCCCCCTTGAGGGGGGATGTGGCAGGGCACTTCTGGTTTTTTGTGTTTTTCTTATATTTTGGTTGCTTGTTAAATGTGTCAGGTGCTCTGCCAGGCGCGTTGGTAGTTCCCCCTAAAGGGGGTTAGGGGGGTGCGGGGCATGAGTGGCACTTACCTGTTATTACAACCCCCAATAATTAAGGTGTTTTATTTTTTGTCGGTAAATACCTTTTACATCTACCAGCAAACCATTATCCACCAGCCTGTTTTTGAAGTCGGCTTCTTTTATGTTGCAGTATGGGGTGTGGTTTACGGCTACAATAATGGCCTGGTATTTCCCATTGGGTTGCCCGGTCAGACTGAAACCATACTCATGCAATAGCTCAGCCGACGAAGCGTGTGGATCCATTACCTCAACGGTGAGGCTGAATGATTTTAATTCATGAATCAGGTCGGCCACTTTGGAGTTGCGTATGTCGCTCACATTTTCTTTAAAGGTAGCGCCCATCACCAATATGCGCGACCCATGTATGGGGTGGCCCGATGAGATGAGTTTTTTTACTGTTTCGTTGGCAATATAAGCCGCCATGCCGTCGTTGATGGTTCGGCCGCCGGTAATTATTTTGGAATGTATACCCAGTTCACTGGCTTTGTAGGTGAGGTAGTAGGGATCAACACCAATACAATGCCCGCCCACCAGTCCGGGGAAAAACTTCAGAAAGTTCCATTTGGTGCCGGCTGCCTCCAGTACCTCGTAGGTATTAATATTTAGTTTGTTGAAGATGAGTGACAGTTCGTTCATCAGGGCAATATTGACATCGCGCTGGGTGTTCTCAATGATTTTAGCAGCCTCGGCCACTTTTATGGAACCGGCTTTGTAGATGCCCGCTTCGATGATGGCGCCATACACTTGTGCGATGGTCTCCAGAGTTGCGGCATCGGAGCCCGACACGATCTTTAATATCTTGGTCAGCGTATGTTCTTTATCGCCCGGATTGATGCGTTCGGGCGAATAGCCAACCTTAAAGTCGACGTTGTATTTCAGGCCTGATTCGCGTTCCAGCACCGGCACACACTCCTCTTCGGTACAGCCCGGGTATACGGTTGACTCAAATACCACAATATCGCCTTTTTTTAGTGCCCGGCCAACGGTGGCGGTGGCGCTGAGCAGTGGGTTTAAATCGGGCAGATTGTGTTTGTTGATGGGGGTGGGAACGGCCACAATGTGAAAGGCGGCCTGGCGTAAATCTTCCGGGTTACTGGTGTATTCAATATCAGCTCCGGCAAATGCCGATGACGTCAGTTCTTTGCTGGGGTCAATGCCCTGACGCATCTGCTCAATACGTTCCGCCTTAATGTCGAAAGCAATCACTTTCATTTTGCGCGCAAAAGCCAGTGCCAGGGGCAAGCCCACATAGCCCAATCCCGTTACAGACAGGCGGCTCTGTTTCCCAATAAGTTGTTGATACATATAAAAAGTGTTTTATATTCTATTTTCCCAAATATCGTCTGAATAGTTCGGCTGCTTTGAAGCCCAAGAACCGAAATAATAATAAATAAGGCTTTGTGGAGTGCGTTTGTGCTTCCGACGGTCGGTATTTATGTCCCTTTTTGTTGTTGGTTAGATATTTTTTTTAGAAGGTTAATTTTAGTATTTCATTTTCCCAATTTACTTGGTTAAGTGTTGTTCTTTTTTACAAATAATGTGCTTTTTTAGTCATTTCTATTTTACAATGCGATTTTGCATATTTATAATTTTTAAACAATTTAAAGAGTGCTTTAATTTGCAATTTAATCTGTGCATTTCTTTTTGAAAGGAGTAGTCTTATTAAGGTTTTTGATAGTTTTTTGTAATAATAAATGATTGAATATCTATTCTTTTTTAAATCAACTAATAAAGAAATATATGTGCGATTGATATACTTTTCTTTTGATATATTTTCTTTCCGATACTCTCTGTCATGATAGACATATGTATTTGGACATATCCCTATCTCTAAATTTTGCCTGTGAATTCTGTTAATGTAATCATTGTCTTCTCCGTAATGAGGAAAAAGAGGATCAAAACCGCCAATGTTTGTTATTGTTTTTAATGGTAAAAGCCAACATGCTCCATTCAGAAATGGCGTTTTATAAATCTTTTTTTTTTGTTTATTTAGCATTGTATCTGATACTAATTCTCTAACCGGGGTGATCGAATATATATAAAAATAATTGTCGAGAAGTAATCCTTCTCCATTTAATTGTAAAGGAGCTAGAAGAGCATAATTGTTATTAACTTTATGTATCCCAATTAGTTTTTCAATTGTATCCTCTTCCACCCACGCATCTTGGTTCAATAGAAAAGCATAATCGGCCTTTTCGTCAAGCGTCCTTTTTAGTCCAATGTTGTTAGCTTTCCCAAATCCAAGGTTTTGACCTGTTTCAATGACTTCGACCTTGGGAAATTTTTCTTTAATTAAAGCTGGAGTGCCATCTGATGAACCATTGTCAATGGCTAATATTTTTAATGGAATAGACGAGTTTACGAGGCTTCCGAAGCATTTATTAATCCATTTGACCCCGTTGTAGGTGACTATAATAGCGTAGATATGCATCTTTATTATATGTGTCGTAGTTTTAAACAAAAATACTAAAGGCTTTTAAAACTGTCTGCGGCTTTTTTTTTAATAGTTTGTCAAATATTTATTTGACGTTTAGTCGTTTGAATGGGACACAATTTTTAGTAACCAATAAACTGTTTGGATTGATGCAATACAATTCATTATTTGTGGCTTTCATGTTTTCGGTAATTAAAGGAAAAGCTTCAAATATTGTTTTCCCTTGAAAAGGTATTGCACTAAAATGTTTGTTTTCTTTTTTGATAATCTTATAAGTCCAATCTTTCCATTTTAGATTGAAATTATCTAATTCTTTTTGATAGAAATAATTGGATGAATTAAAATCATTTCCAACTAATGCAACTTTATAGCCGGGATATTTAATTGAGATATAATTAAGAACAGTACTCAAGCTACCTCTATAGTGAAACAATGGTTCTGATAATGATTTTGCCCATTGACCCATGTTCAACCAATTTGTATGCTCAATAAAATTAATTGTGTTTTTTGGGGATATGAGGAGGTAATTGTATTTCTGAAAAAGTAATTTTTTGAAAGTAAATAATGTCCTTGAGTGTATAAATATTTTAAAAAGTTGGAATCTGTGTTTTATGAATTTGTAAAATATTTGTATTCGATTTGTTACTACTAATACATTTATTTCAGAACTAAGTATATATGTTATGTTGTTTATGTTGTTTTTTCTGAATTTTTTGATAATATAGCCTAATATGTTTAAACTGTTTTCAAAAGAATCTACAAAATATATGTGCGTTGGGATGATACCTTTAAGTTCATAAAATGCAGCATATTTGTTTACAGCAATTATTATTTCACAATTTTTTATATAGGAGATTTCTTCATGACTTAATTGGTTTATGGATTCTCCACTGCCGAGTACAATTACTTCTTTATATTTTTGTATCATGTTTTAATTTTTTTTTTTTTGAATTTCTTCTATATCCAATATTTCGTGGTCTTTATAGCTGAATGTTTTATAAACATTACGAATATCTCTTACCAATCGACGCATGCCGTCGGGTTCTAGGGATGCGGCATGATCGGTGCCTTTCCATGTACGGTCGAGCGTGAAATGTCGCTCAATCCATTCAGCGCCCAGAGTTATGGCGGCAATATCTGTTGCAATGCCCAAATGATGGCCTGAAAAACCTATTTTTTTTACTCGCTTTTCAAAGGTTTGTTTTAATCGGGTAATTTCATACAGACAGACATCATCAAAAGCAACCGGATAACCGGAGGTACAACTGTAAATTACGAGATCGTTAGCGCGGTTATATTTTTTAAAAAAAGTGACAATGCGTTCCTCTTCTTCATGTGTGGTCATCCCAAATGAAATATGAATTTCGCCGGGATAATTCTCACATAAATACTGAAGCATTTCAAATTTAAGATTACAGGCCGATGGTATTTTTATGAGTTTTGGATTGAGTGATGCTATTTCTTTTGCCGATGTCATGTTCCACACAGAGCAACTATAAGTAACGCCTAATTCTTCACACCAGGCTTTTAGTAGTTTATGCTGTTCAATATTCAGCTCAAGAAATTCTCGGTGAGCCCCATAGGTTGAGCCATACGAATTTTCGGGGTTAGGATGAGGTGAATTATACTCGGTTTCACTAAGTAACTCCTTGGGTGTTCTTTTTTGAAATTTGATGACATCCGCTTTGCAAAAAATGGCAGCTGTAGTTATCATCACTTTGGCAATTGCCATATCTCCTTTATGGTTACATCCAATTTCTGCAATTATTTCTGGTACCGGCATAATATTATTTTTTTGTTGTCTTAATTTCAGATTTAATGATTCCTCCTCTGACTTTCTTTTGTCCCATCATTATAAACATTATTGATTTCAGATGTTAAGGTGTTTCTTTTGTCAATAACGAGTGCATCCCATTTGGTATATCTTTGAACTGACAGAGATGGTCCATAATTGTTTTTTTGTGTGGATCGGCCATTTCATTGAAAGGATGGGGGCTAATCAAAGATGATTATAGCACATATTTTAGTTGAATAATTTTTTCAATTATATGCTATTGTTGCTTTATTGTTGTATTGATTTTTTTTTAGATACAGTAGCTGTTTAAATTTATAATTTTTAAAGCATAAAACATTGACTACCAGTTGTTTAATTGAATAATAATTCGTAAATTAATGGTTTCCAAACTGTTAATATTACATGAATCACTATCCAACCAACCTCTCTGATAGCCAATGGATGCTATTAAATGGCATTTTAAAGGACAAACGCAAAAGAAAACACTCTTTGCGTGATATTTTCAATGCCATCTTTTATTTGCTTAAAACCGGCTGTCAATGGCGCATGCTGCCAAGGTGCTTTCCCAAATGGGAACTGGTTTATTATTACTTTACTAAATGGAAGAACACGGGTGTTATTGAACAACTACACGAGTTTCTTCGAGATTATATTCGAGAAAAAGCGGGGAGAAACGTCTCTCCGAGCTTGGCATGTATTGACAGTCAGTCTGTTAAAACCACTCGGCTAGGTGGACAAGACAGAGGCTATGATGGTGGTAAACACATAAAAGGTCGTAAACGACATATTATTACAGACACTATGGGTCTTCTATTAACTGTAGTGGTACATGCTGCAAATGTCCATGATAGCAAAGGCGCTCCTAATGTGATTGTTACATTGAAAGGTCGCTTCAACCGTCTTGTCAAAATCGTAGCCGATGGTGGATACAGAGGCGAACTAATTGACAAAACCAAAGCCGCGTTCGGCTTGGTGTTAGATATTGTATTAAGACCTAAAGAATCACCTAAGTTTAAGGTCATACCTAAACGATGGGTGGTCGAAAGAACTTTTTCCTGGTTCGAAAGCTATCGAAGGCTCAGCAAAGACTTTGAATATCTGACTGATACAAGCGAAACAATGATCCAGATTGCAATGATAAAGTTAATGCTTAATAGAATCAAATAAAAAAATTTAAACAGTTACACAGTATATAGTTTATTGGGTATCTTTTTCGTCGGTTTTCAATTGTATAGTTTTTATTATTCTTTGAATATGAAAAGAGGTGAGATTTAATGGGAATGCCTAGTATATATGAATAAAGACTTAAGGAACTATCTCCTGCATATATAATTTTATTTTTATTTCCAAGATATGATGCCGGAACAGTTTCAGGGGGGAGCTCTTTTGCATTTGGAAAATATTCCCGTATTAAAGTTCTAAAAGTTGATGTTTCTTTTATTGAAGCATATTGATTGGGATGTAGCTTAAATGAAAGAGGAAGATTGGGATGGCTAAGTTTGATGTTCCCTAAAACATCTTTTAATGTGCTAGCATGTTGATTTAATGAAAAAGCCTGGTTCCATGTGCTGCCACCATCAATTACAAGAATTACTTCTTTTTTTTGATCTTTAATTTCAATTTGTTTTAGGGTGTGTTTAAGGTCTAATAAAATAATACTACCAGGAATATCATTTCTTATTTCATTACTATAGATAAATGTGTTTTTGACTCTATTGGAAAAATGTCCTGTATATTTTAAAATTCCTAAATATGGTAACCTTTCTTTTATACGAACTTTTTTTTCTTTTGCTAATAGCCAATCTTTTTTATAATACTGATTCCCTTCTTCAATGTAATTAAATGATTTAGGGAGTATTTTGGATGTTAATAAGTTCCATTCAATGATTCCAGAATTGGGAATATATAATTCACATCTCTTAAATTTTAATATTTTTAATATGTTTATCGTCCATAATGATATTCTCATGATAAAGACTATTTTTTTTACAAAGCAAAACAGAGGTTTGTTTTTAACTGAATTTGTAAAAATAGGCGCATAGAGGGGAATTGGTTTGATATTTTCCCATTCAAAGCTGTATCCCCGTCTGGTGAAAACAATGATATCTTTTGTTTTAATATTCTTATATTCAGCAATGCTGCGCATCATTAAGTACGTTATTGGGCTATGTATACAAAAAACGTGTTTCATAATTGTGACTTTAGTTTTGAAATAAAAGTCCAGTGGCAGATAGGAATGCCTTGTTTTTGAGTTCGCGGAACTTTAGAAATGTGAGTTTGTTATCGAAAATGATCGTATTGAAAGGAAGTGTAACAAAATGATCGAGTTTTTAGCTTCTATCCTTTCGTATAATATGTCCATTTTTTAGTTTAATAATCCTCTCACAATACTTCAACGTCGTTTCTCTGTGTGCAATAATTATAAGAGTAAGATTTCCATCGGCCAGTGTTCGTATTGATTCGGTAATTTCCATTTCAGTTTGAGAGTCGAGAGCGGAAGTGGCTTCGTCAAAGAAGAGCACATCTGCGCCGGCGTACAGGGCGCGGGCAATCCCAATGCGTTGACGTTGTCCACCCGAAAGGCGGGTTCCCCGTTCGCCAATGTTTGTGTGGATGGAGTCGGGCAAACTTTGGATGTGTTCCCACAGGCTGGCCTGTTTCAGCACCTTTTTAAGTTTTTTGGTGTCTATCTCCTTGCTTTCCATTCCGAATGCCACATTTTCGGCCACCGACCCGTCAATAATGTAAACCTCCTGTTGCACATAACCTATACGGTCGCGCCATGATTTAAGCGTTGCCTGTGACAATGGCTGTCCGTCAACATTTATGGTTCCGCAGGTGGGCTTCCAAAAGCCCAGAAGCAGATTCATGAGCGTGGTTTTGCCGGAACCCGAAGCCCCCATGATGCCGATGCTTTCGCCTTTTTTTATGGTCAGGTTAATGTTGCTGAGCACCTCTTTGTCGGCATCCGGAAAACGGAAGGCGAGTTCATGAATGCTTATTGCTTCATTAAATGAGATGGGTTGGTGGGTGATATTATCGGGTTCAAAATCCTTGACGGACGAAATAATCTCGAAGGTGTACTGGTAGCCTTTAATGCTTATGAGGGCAATCATCATTCGGTTAACCGATGGCAGTATGCGGTAGGCCGCCAGGGCAAACAGACCCAACAGGGCAGCCAGTCCGGCGCGGTCGGGTAAAAAGAAAAGTCCGTAGGCGGTAATCACAAAAATGGTGATGACCATGCCTGTTTCAATGACTTTGGTAGGCGCGGCGGTGTATACAGTGCGGCGGATGTTGAGTTGAACCATGCGTCCGATTAAATCGGTGATGCGTTTGCGGAATTGTTTTTGTGTATTGGTAATCTCCACATCGGTATATCCGTGTACACTTTGAAAAATGCTCTGTGTGAGCTTAGGCGTAATGGTATTGGCTTCTCTTTCAAGTCTTAGAGACCTGCCTTTTACCCAGTTGTAAAACAGCAGAAAGATGGGCAATATGGTAAAGGTTAGCAGTAAGATGGCTTTTGCATCGTACAGCATCAATCCGGTGAGTATCAGTATCAGCACCAATACTTCATTTAAGAAGTTAAAAATAGGCAATACCTCGTTGTTGGCAAATTGGGTGGGAATGGTATTGATATTTCGGAGTATAACGTTTGAGTTGGTGTTTTTGAAAAATGGAAAGCCTTTGCTATAGTATAGCTGGTGTAGCCGGTTTGAAAAATATTGATAGAGGGAGAGCGAGAATTTGGCTTGCGAACGAACAATCATAAGCGAAGCAATGTTTTTGATGACCATGACAATCACAATTAACCCGGCAAGAACTAATATAAATTGGCGGTCGGATGTGAATCCCATGCTTTTATAAATTGGTCCGATGATGTGGTGATCCTCAATGACGCCGGGTTGCAGAATAACAGAGAATAGTGGCAGAAAAGCGGCTAATCCCATCATCTCAAATACTGAGTTTAGAAATAACAGAAAAAGCATTTTTAATGATTTCCGCTTGTATTTAACCGGCAGTACCTCTTTAATTTTAATCAGTGTGCTGATTATTAGGTTGTTTTTAAGAAATGTTGAGAAGAGTCTGGACATGGTTATGTTTAACTGTTTGTTTATCCCCCATTGGTCACCTTTGGAGGTTTATCATCTTATTGAGTTAAACAGGTTGCAGGCCAAATGGTTGCAGCCTGTGGTTGATCCACCGTGGTGAGTGGAAAACGTCATTTGGGCGGTGTCATTTGGTGGTTGTAAGCCTCGTATGTGGGGCGGAGGTGTTTGTTGCGCAAATTGATGCGTTATGGGTTGTTCGTCAGGTGTTTATAGTTTGTCTATCGCCCGGTTTCCCACGCCTTCGGCCCGGTGAGTACCACCAAACAGCAACAAAAATAAGAATATTACCGAAAAGGAGACCGTGTTTTCGTGGCGTAATTTTTTTAAGAGCGCGTTAATCGTTTTTGGTTTGCTCTTGCGTATGGGGCTTTTTTTAGGTGGATTTAGGCAGGCGCTTCTTGGTTCCTGCCCCCCTCGGTCCCCCCTTGAGGGGGGATGTGGCATAGCACTTCATGGTTTTTATGTTTCACTGGTATTTTGGTTGCTTCGTAAATGTGTCAGGTGTTTTGCCTGGCGCTTCGGGGGTTACCCCTTAAGGGGGTTAGGGGGCATGCGTTCGGCTGTTTGCCCATTCCCCAATTACGAATAAATCGTATTATACAAATTATTTTGTTGCTGTGCCATGATGCGGGTAAGAGGTTCCCCCTCAAGGGGGTCAGGGGGCATGCGCACGACTGTTTTCCCATTCCCCAATTACGGATAAATCGTATTATACAAATTATTTTGTTGCTGTGCCACATTGCGGGTAAGAGGTTCCCCCTTAGGGGGTCAGGGGGCATGCGAGGGGTTATGTGGTTTTCCTTGTGGATTTTGGCAGGCACTTTTTGGTTTCTGCCCCGCCCCCCTCGGTCCCCCCTTGAGGGGGGATGTGGCATAGCACTTCCGGGTTTTTATGTTTCACTAGTATTTTGGTTGCTTCGTAAATGTGTCAAGTGTTTTGCCTGGCGCTTCGGGGGTTTCCCCTTAAGTGGTTGGGGTTAGGGGGGCATGCGTACGACTGTTTTCCCATTTTTAATATGATCAAATTATTCGACAGGTCTCGTTCATGGTTTGGTAAATGTTTTTGATTTGCCCTTTCAGGGCGCTTGTTTTGTGCTATGTTCGTTGTCCCAAGGCGTTGCCATTGGGCTGAATTAAGTTGGCCTTTCAGCCCGGGATAATAGGGATTATTTGTTGCTGTGCCATGATGCGGGTAAGAGGTCCCCCCTCAAGGGGGTCAGGGGGCATGCGAGGGGTTATGTGGTTTTTTTGTGGATGTTGGCAGGCATTTTTTGGTTCCTGCCCCGCCCCCCTCGGTCCCCCCTTGAGGGGGGATGTGGCATAGCACTTCCGGGTTTTTATGTTTCACTAGTATTTTGGTTGCTTCGTAAATGTGTCAAGTGTTTTGCCAAGCACGTCGGGAGTTCCCCCTTAAGGGGGTCAGGGGGCAAGCGTTGGGTCTTTCCCATTTTTAATATGATCAAATTATTCGACAGGTCTCGTTCATGGTTTGGTAAATGTTTTTGATTTGCCCTTTCAGGGCGCTTGTTTTGTGCTATGTTCGTTGTCCCAAGGCGTTGCCATTGGGCTGAATTAAGCTGGGCTTTCAGCCCGGGATAATAGGAATTATTTGTTGCTGTGCCATGATGCGGGTAAGAGGTTCCCCCTTAAGGGGGTCAGGGGTTAGGGGGGCATGCGAGGGGTTATGTGGCTTTCCTTGTGGATGTTGGCAGGCATTTTTTGGTTCCTGCCCCGCCCCCCTCGGTCCCCCCTTGAGGGGGGATGTGGCATAGCACTTCCGGGTTTTTATGTTTCACTAGTATTTTGGTTGCTTCGTACATGTGTCAAGTGTTTTGCCTGGCGCTTCGGGGGTTTCCCCTTAAGTGGTTGGGGTTAGGGGGGCATGCGTACGACTGTTTTCCCATTTTTAATATGATCAAATTATTCGACAGGTCTCATTCATGGTTTGGTAAATGTTTTTGATTTGCCCTTTCAGGGCGCTTATTTTGTGCTATGTTCGTTGTCCCAAGGCGTTGCCATTGGGCTGAATTAAGCTGGGCTTTCAGCCCGGGATAATAGGAATTATTTGTTGCTGTGCCATGATGCGGGTAAGGAGTTCCCCCTCAAGGGGGTCAGGGGGCAAGCGAGGGGTTATGTGGTTTTCCTTGTGGATGTTGGCAGGCATTTTTTGGTTCCTGCCCCGCCCCCCTCGGTCCCCCCTTGAGGGGGGATGTGGCATAGCACTTCATGGTTTTTATGTTTCACTGGTATTTTGGTTGCTTCGTACATGTGTCAAGTGTTTTGCCTGGCGCTTCGGGGGTTTCCCCTTAAGTGGTTGGGGTTAGGGGGCATGCGCTCGGCTTTTTCCCATTCCCTAATTACGAATAAATCGTATTATACAAATTATTTTGTTGCTGTGCCACATTGCGGGTAAGAGGTTCCCCCTCAAGGGGGTCAGGGGGCATGCGTACGGCTGTTTTCCCATTCCCTAATTACGAATAAATCGTATTATACAAGTTATTATTTTGCTGTGCCACATTGCGGGTAAGGGGTTCCCCCTTAAGGGGGTCAGGGGGCATGCGTCCGGCTGTTTGCCAATTCCCCAATTACGAATAAATCGGATTACACGAATCTCGTGGTTTGTCCCTACCAGGCTTTATAAATGCCATTGATTTGCAACAGTTCCCTGTTCTCTGCCCACTGATATTGATATTGTGATATAAATGATTATTTTCGTTGACCATTTAGGGCTTGTAGTTGGCCGGAGTTTTGCAGTGCTTGTGATGGGGCTGATATGAAGATGTTAGCAGCAGATTTGGAAATAAAAAACAAAATATGAACACATGAAACGAGCCATGGGAATTTCTTCACACACAGAAGTGTGATTATCCCGGCGAGTTTCATATGGCATTAAAAAATAAAATACGAACATATGAAATTAAAGATTTTCAGTGTGATACTGTTACTTTCAGTATCGTTTCAGATGTTGTTATGGAGTCAGAAAAGTGTGGAGTCAGACCAGCCTGAGCGGTTATATGAAGAGGCTTTAGGTCAGTATAACCGTGGTTTTTATGGCGAGGCGCGTCGTTTGTTTGAGGTGTGTCAGCAGGAGGCAACGGGTATTTTGGTTGGCGAAGCGGCTTTTTATGAGGCGCTGTCGGCCCGTGCGTTGAACAACGACGATGCAGCATGGCTCATGGAATCGTTTATGGAGCATTATCCGCAGAGCAACCGGCTGTCGCATGCCCGTTTTGTGTTGGGCGAGATTGCGCAGGATGAAGACCGGGCCAGGGTGGCCATGCGCTGGTACGACCAGGTTGATGCGTCGTCGTTGTCGCCGGAGGTTCGTCTGCGTTACTATTTCAAGGCAGGTTATGCAGCCTTTGAAGAAGGCGACCATGCCAAGGCTGCTCCGTTACTGGCCAAAGCCAAAGACACCCCTTCGCAGTGGTGGTCGTCGGCCAATTACTACTATGCACACATACAATACGAAGATGGTCATCATGATCAGGCCCTGGCGACCTTTTTAAAGCTTAAAGATGAGCCGGGCTTTCGTAATGTCATCCCCTATTATGTGGCCCAGATATACTACATGAAGGGCGATTACGATAAAGCCATTGATTATGGCACGCCACTGATGGCCGATGCCAGAGGGGTGATGCGTACCGACCTGGCGCGGGTGCTGGGTGATGCCTGGTTTGCCAAAGGCGATTATGCCCGCTCTATACCTTATATCACCGTTGTGGTGGAGGAGACAAAAACACCGCTCCGTGAAGATTATTACCATCTGGGGCTTTCCTGTTATTTTACGGGCGACTATGGCAAGGCAGCCGATTACCTGGCGCAGGTGACTTCGGGTGAGGATGCTATGACACAGAATGCCTATTATCATTTGGCCGACTGCTTTCTGAAACTGGACGACAAGAAAAATGCCCGTGTGGCCTTTGAGGCCGCCGCTCGTTATGCCTACGACGATGCCATTAAGGAGGATGCCATGTTCAATAATATAAAACTGAGTTATGAACTGTCGTTTTCGCCTTTTAATGAGATTATCACCTCATTTCTTCAGTTTATAGAAGCCTATCCGAACAGTGGTCATATTGATGAAGCCTATTCCTACCTGGGGCAGGCGTTGCTCACCACGCGTAATTACCGGCAGGCACTGGAAGCCATGGAAAGCATCAGCGTGAAAAATGACGATGTGTACAGGGCCATGCAACGGGTGGCTTATCACCGTGGATTGGAGCTGTTTACCAACCTGCAGTTTACCGAGGCCATTGATATGTTCGATTACAGTCTGAAATATGGCCGTTACGACCGTACCGTTAAGATGAGTGCGTTGTACTGGCGTGGCGAAGCCAACTATCGACTGGGGAATTACCGTGAGGCACAGGCCGGTTACGTCGCCTTTTTGCAGACACCTGGCTCGCGTCAGACTGATCTGTTTGCCAGGGCGCATTACAATCTGGGGTATGTACATTTTAAGATGCAGAATTATGCCGAATCGGGCACCTGGTTCCGTCAGTATGTCTCCTATGCTTCCAATGCTAAGAGTGCCATGGTGGGCGATGCCTACAATCGTATTGGCGACACCTATTATATGGTGCGTGGGTTTAAAGAGGCCATGAAATGGTACGATAAGGCGGCCGCCGTGCCGGCTGGCTCGCCCGACTATGCCATGTTTCAGAAGGCACTGGCCATGGGTTTTGTGGAGTCGACAGAGGCCCGAATCCGGCAGCTGCAGGCGCTTGTGGATAAATATCCCACTTCGGGGTATGTGGATGATGCCATGTATGAACTGGGCCGTTCCTATGTTACGGTTAACGACCTGCCTGCTGCTATACGCTATTTCAAGACGGTGCGCGACCGTTTTCAGCACAGCCGTTTTGCCAACAAATCGATGTTACAGCTGGGGTTGGTGTATTATAATACCGGTGATTTTGATAATTCATTGGTTTATTACAAACGAGTGGTTAACGAATATCCGGGAACGCCCGAAGCGGAAGATGCCTTGCTGGGCATACGTAATATTTATATGGACCAGAACGATCCCAACGGCTATATCAGCTATACCAATCAGATAGGCGGTTTTGCCCGTGTTGACGACCGTCAGCGTGACTCGTTGACTTACATGTCTGCCGAGCGGTTGTATATGTCGGGCAAGGTGGACGAGGCCATCAAACGTTTGGAAGCGTATCTCAACGATTTTCAGCACGGCCGTTTTGAGCTTAATGCTCATTATTATCTGGCAGATAGTTATTATCGTAAGGATGAGATGACCAGGGCCCTTAAATCGTATGAGTTTGTGACCGGTCGCGGCAAGAGTCTTTTTTCGGAAGATGCCTTGTTGCGGGCAGCCAGTATTCATTATCATCAGGGAGACTTCAGCGATGCGCTGGATTATTTTCGCCGTTTGGAGGATGAAGCCGACCTGGAAGAGAACCGGCAGGAGGCTGTGATAGGTCAGATGCGTTCGCTCAGTAAGATGGATAATCCGCAGTTGGCTGTCAATGCGGCCCAACGGGTGATAGATAACAGTCGCATGGCACCCGAAATTGTGCGCGAAGCCCATTATCTGAAAGCTTCTTCGCATCTGCAAATGGCACAGGAAGAAGAGGCGTTACAGGAATTTCTGCTACTGTCGGCCAACACCAGCAGTCGTGAAGGTGCAGAAGCAAAGTACCGTGTGGCCGAAATTTATAATAACCGTGGTAACTCAACGAAAGCCGAAGAGGTGATTTTCGACTTTATTAATAAGGGAACGCCTCATCAGTATTGGCTGGCCAAAGGATTTATTTTGTTGTCGGATATTTATGCCGACCGTCAGGAGTATTTTCAGGCGGCGCAGTATCTTGAGGGGTTGCTCGATAATTATGTCGGGGAGGATGATGACATCCGCACAACGGCCACCGGGAAGCTGAAGAAATATAAGGCCAGTGCCGATGCCGAAAGCCAGTTGGAAGGCACATCAACACAACCGGAATAACTTGTTGTAAAAGGTTTAATTCAGATAGTGAAATGAAATAACCCTGAATAATACCTCTCAAACATGAGGCTGTTTGTTTTCATGGGAGTTTCATATGGCAATGAAAAAAATATAAAGAGATGAACATTTATTATAGATTTTTTTGGTTGATACCGGCCGGATGGCTGTCGATGGCTCAGGCACAGGCACAGACACAAGAGCCGGCCGACAATGAAGATATGATGAAGCAGGAGGTGGAAGTGGTGCAGGAATATAACCCCACGGTGTCCGATGCTTTTAAAATTAATGAGATGCCGAAACAGGAAGAGACGCCTGTTGAAACGCCTGTATTTACCTATCAGTTAGCCGGGAAGGCGATGATGGGTGCCCCCGAAGTGGTGCCGCTCATTGCCGCTAAAATATCAAAACCGCCCATGGAGGAGCTCTTTCCTTCGTATGTACGTGGTTACTTTGGTAACTATACCTTGTTGGGTGGGATGCTTAATTATAATCTGGTTCAGAATACTAAGTATGCGCTGGCACTTAATCTGGCCCATGAGTCGTCGATGGGTAAGCTAAAGCTGATGAATGACGAGAAGGTGGACGCACCCTATCATCAGACTGATGGCGGACTGGCATTTCGTCATTTTTTTAAGGATAAAACGTTGCGTGTGAACATGGATTTTGACAATCTCTCTTATCGATATTACGGTTATAGTGATTTGCTACCCGAAGCGGATTATACCACGGCCACCGGTGCCACATATACCGGCGCGCAGCTGACGCCCGACGACCGGCAGCACCAGACGTCTTTTGGCTTTAGCATGGGGTTGCTGAATCAGGTGAGGAAGCACCGTAGCACCGAATACGATTTGAATCTGGGATATCAGACTTTTGGTAATGAATGGGGCATAAAGGAGAACAGGGTCGCCTTCGACGGTGATTTTGAGTTTCCGGTGGGTGATTTTGCACTAAGTCTGGCTGCCGGAGCCGATCATGCTTCCACCAATTTTAAGGCCGATGATATCCCCACCGGCTTTATGGCCATCGCACGCGAACAAACATTGGTTTATTTCAATCCATCAGTGGTGCGTCGTGGCGATCAGCTGAATTTTAAAATGGGGCTTCGTTTTGGGTCCGGATTCGACGATATGGAGGATGAGTTTTACCTGTCGCCCGACTTACAACTGTCACTTACCATAGTGGAAGAAGTAATAGCGCTGGAAGGCGGAATCACAGGCGAGATAAAACCATCGTATTACAGTGCTGTGATGGCCGAGAACCCTTTTGTGGCACCCGATGTCAATGTGAAGACGGCTTTCCATGGTGTGAAGTTTTATCTGGGTACTAAAGGTAATTTCAGTCGTGCCACCTCTTTTGCCGCCCGTTTGGATTACAGCGCGTTTACCAATGAGCATTTCTTTGTCAACAGAACGTATGCGTCGGCTGATTCTACGGTAGCGTCAAATTTGTTTGATGTGAGCTACGACGACGGGAATGTGTTAAAGGTGTCAGGCGAATTGCGATTCAATTTTGAGCCCGATTTTAACCTTTTGCTGCAGGCGGCTTATTACAGCTGGCAGCTCGACTCGCTCGACGAGGCCTGGTATAAGCCTGCAATGACCCTTGGCGTGCGCGGTAACTATCAGGTTAATGACGAGCTGCAGGTTTATGCGGCCTTTAATGTTGTTGGACAGCGTAAGGCTTCGGTGAGCAATAGTGTGCAAACCCTCGATGCCGTCACCGATATTAACCTTGGGGCCGACTATCGTTATAACAAACGGTGGCATTTCTTTACGGAGTTTCGTAATGTTATCTCGGCCGATTACGACCGATGGTACGGCTATCCGTCACAAGGCATTAACGTTAGGGTAGGGGCGGGCTATTCCTTTTAATGGTGTGGCCCTACAAAGGTATTTTATGCTTCCCATTTGCGGGAAGGCTGAAGAGGTTGTGCAGACCTGCCCTTTCAGGGCGCAAATATGACGATGTCTGTTTTCCCAAGGCGTTGCCATTGGGCTGAATTAAGCTGGGCTTTCAGCCCGGGATGATAGGAATTTTATGCGCGTGGGCAGTTCCCCCTGAATGGGGGCAGTGGGGTGTGAGGGCTTTTTTGGATGTATGTTGGCAAGCGCTTCCTGGTTTCTGCCCCCCTCGGTCCCCCCTTGAGGGGGGATGTGGCATAGCACTTCATGGTTTTTATGTTTCACTAGTATTTTGGTTGTTTCGTAAATGTGTCAATTGCTTTGCCAGGCGCCGGGAGTTCCCTCTAAAGGGGGGCAGGGGGCATGCGTTGGGTTATTTGCTAACTACAAATTATTTGGGTCGCCTCATTCATGGTTTCGTAAATTTTTTTTATTTGCCCTTTCAGGGCGCAAATATGGCGATGTCCGTGTCCCCAAGGCGTTGCCATTGGGCTGAATTAAGCTGGGCTTTCAGCCTGGAATGATAGGAATTTTATGTTGCTGTGCCATGATGCGCGCCGGGAGTTCCCCTTAAAGGGGGTCAAGGGGGTGTGAGGGCTTTTTTGGATGTATGTTGGCAAGCGTTTCCTGGTTTCTGCCCCCCTCGGTCCCCCCTTGAGGGGGGATGTGGCATAGCACTTCATGGTTTTTATGTTTCACTAGTATTTTGGTTGCTTCGTAAATGTGTCAGATGCTTTGCCAGGCGCGCCGGGAGTTCCCTCTAAAGGGGGGCAGGGGGCATGCCTAAGGTTATTTGTTAACTACAAATTATTAGACTCGCCCCATCCCTGTTTTCGTAAATGTTTTTTATTTGCCCTTTTAGGGCGCAAATATGGCGATGTCTGTTTTCCCAAAGCGTTGCCATTGGGCTGAATTAAGCTGGGCTTTCAGCCCGGAATGATAGGAATTTTATGCGCGTGGGCAGTTCCCCCTGAAGGCGGTCAGTGGGGTGTGAGGGCTTTTTTGGATGTATGTTGGCAAGCGCTTCCTGGTTTCTGCCCCCCTCGGTCCCCCCTTGAGGGGGGATGTGGCATAGCACTTCCTGGTTTTTATGTTTCACTCGTATTTTGGTTGTTTCGTAAATGTGTCAATTGCTTTGCCAGGCGCCGGGAGTTCCCCCTTGAGGGGGTCAGGGGGTATGCGTAAGGTTATTTGCTAACTACAAATTATTAGACTCGCACCATCCCTGTTTTCGTAAATATTTTTATTTGCCCTTTCAGGGCGCAATTATGGGTGATTTTTGTTTTCCCAAGGCGTTGCCATTGGGCTGAATAAAGCTGGGCTTTCAGCCCGGGATGATAGGAATTTTATGCGCGTGGGCAGTTCCCCCTGAAGGGGGGCAGGGGGGGGGTGAGGGCTTTTTGGGATGTATGTTGGCAAGCGCTTCCTGGTTTCTGCCCCCCTCGGTCCCCCCTTGAGGGGGGATGTGGCATAGCACTTCATGGTTTTTATGTTTCACTAGTATTTTGGTTGCTTCGTAAATGTGTCAGATGCTTTGCCAGGCGCGCCGGGAGTTCCCCCTAAAGGGGGTCAGGGGGCATGCGTAAGGTTATTTGTTAACTACAAATTATTAGACTCGCTCCATCCCTGTTTTCGTAAATGTTTTTTATTTGCCCTTTCGGGCGCAAATATGGAGATGTCCGTGTCCCCAAGGCGTTGCCATTGGGCTGAATAAGTTGGGCTTTCAGCCCGCCAAACAAAAACAATAAAAAATCCAATGAAATTTTGTTGCTGTGCCACGTAATAAAAGATATTGATCTTTCACTGTTCACTGCTCACTGCTCACGCAACCGTTTTGAAATTAATACATCATAGACACATAATCATAAATCTTAAACATCTGAACGCGCATGAGAGTCGTCTCTGGCAAAGGAGAATAACTATTACTGCGAGTTTCGTGTAACAACAAAGAACTACAAGCAAATGAAAAATTTAACGCTTCTGGCTGTCTTTGGTTTAGCATTATTTTTTAATGCATGTACTGATGGTGACAGTGGACTGTTGCCGGGTGATGGCTCTAAAGAATATAGTGCTGATGGTGATGCCGGTAGTAGCAGTAGTGGTAGTGGCACTGGTGATCAGGGGCAAGCCGGACTGGTCACTGCAGGTGAATGGAACGATTTGTCCAATTGGGATTTTTGGACGGACTTATTGGATGGGCAGGATTATTCTCCGATGCCTGCGTATTGGCACGTTTATACAAATCATCGGATTTCAGTTGTTGTTGAAAATGAAGGGATGCCTTTAATAAATGCAAAAGTTGAGTTGTTACGCAATGGTACGATAGTATGGTCTGCAAAGACTGATAATACTGGTTCCGCTGAATTGTGGGTCGGCGCATTTCAAAAGGAGAATACGATTGATTTAAGTGGGTTCTCTCTGAAAATAAATGATGAGCTGCCGGGTCAGACGTTGGTTTTAAATGAGAATGAGGTCAATTATGTCAACATTAGTAGTCAAGATGATGCATTGAATAGAGTAGAAATAGCATTTATTGTTGATGCAACAGGTTCGATGGGAGATGAATTAAGCTTTTTAAAGGCCGATTTGAAAAGTGTTATTGATAGTGTGAAAGAAGATGATTCAGCAGCTGAGATTTATACGTCAACCGTTTTTTACCGGGACGAAGGCGACGATTATGTTGTGCGAAAATCAGAATTTACAAATGATTTAAGTTCAACAATCGATTTTATAAGTCAGCAAAGTGCCAATGGAGGCGGCGATTTTCCGGAAGCCGTTCATACAGCTCTTTATACCGGAATAGAGGAGTTGCAATGGTCAGATGCGGCCAGAACCCGTATCGCATTTTTGTTGTTGGATGCGCCTCCGCATTATACTTCTGATATTATAGAGAGTATTAATACGTCGATGAAACTTGCTGCTCAAAAAGGGATAAAGATAATTCCAATTACCGCAAGTGGAATTGATAAGGAAACAGAATTTTTGATGCGGTTTATGGCTGTTTTAACCAATGGGACTTATGTTTTTATTACAAACGATAGTGGAATAGGAAATGACCATTTAGAAGCCAGCGTTGGCGATTATCAGGTCGAATATCTTAATCGTTTAATGATACGATTAATAAAAAAATATTCAGAGTAATAATTGCGCTAAGTTGAGCGATGTCCGTATTCCCGGTCGTTGTCATCGGGTAGTATTAAGCCTGCCTTTTCAGCCCTCAAAATAATGAGACGTTGCACGAAATAATTGTTGCTTCGCCATGTTTCGGATAAGTGGTTCCCCTTAAAGGGGGGCATGCGTAAGGTTATTTGCTAACTTATTTGGCTCACCCCATTCATGTTTTCGTAAATGTTTTTTATTTGCCCTTTCAGGGCGCAAATATGGAGATGCCTGTTTACCCAAGGCGTTGCCGTTGGGCTGAATTAAGCTGGGCTTTCAGCCCGGGATGATAGGAATTTTTTGTTGCTGTGCCATGATGCGCGCCGGGAGTTCCCCCTGAAGGGGGTCAGGGTGCATGCGTTAGGTTATTTGTTAACTTATTTGGCTTACCCCATTCATGGTTTCGTAAATGTTTTTTATTTGCCCTTTCGGGCGCAAATATGGAGATGTTCGTGTCCCCAAGGCGTTGCCATTGGGCTGAATTAAGTTGGGCTTTCAGCCCGTAAAGCAATGACAGATTACCCGAAATATTTTGTTGCTGTGCCACGATGCGCGTAAGAGGTCCCCCTTAAGGGGGTCAGGGGGCATGCGTCCGGCTGTTTGCCCATTTTCGAATTAGGAATAAATCGGATTGCACGAATCATTTGTAGCTTCGCCATGTTGCGCGTAAGTGGTTCCCCTTAAAGGGGGTCAGGGGGCATGCGTAAGGTTATTTGCTAACTTATGGCTCACCCCATTCATGGTTTCGTAAATGTTTTTTATTTGCCCTTTCAGGGCGCAAATATGAAGATGCCTGCTTACCCAAGGCGTTGCCATTGGGCTGAATTAAGCTGGGCTTTCAGCCTGGAATGATAGGAATTTTATGCGCGTGGGCAGTTTCCCCTAAAGGGGGTCAGGGGGGTGTGAGGGCTTTTTTGGATGTATGTTGGCAAGCGCTTCCTGGTTTCTGCCCCCCTCGGTCCCCCCTTGAGGGGGGATGTGGCATAGCACTTCATGGTTTTTATGTTTCACTAGTATTTTGGTTGTTTCGTAAATGTGTCAATTGCTTTGCCAGGCGCCGGGAGTTCCCCTTAAAGGGGGGCATGCGTAAGGTTATTTGCTAACTTATTTGGCTCACCCCATTCATGTTTTCGTAAATGTTTTTTATTTGCCCTTTCAGGGCGCAAATATGGAGATGCCTGTTTACCCAAGGCGTTGCCGTTGGGCTGAATTAAGCTGGGCTTTCAGCCCGTAAAACAAACACAGATTGCATATGCAATCCAAAATGTCGTCTGAAAGTCTGATAGCCATTTTTGTAAATTTTCTAAAATTGTTTCCGTTTCCAATTTATGGAGGGAATGACTATTTTTATTGGCTGATTTAAAAAAACCAATATGGAAAATAACAAACAAAATATAATTATTTATAAAACGGCTGATGGCAAGGTCTCGGTTGCTTTATATGCTAAAGATGGCAATATCTGGATGAACCAAAATCAGCTAGCCGAACTTTTTGCCACCTCTGTTCCCAATATTAGTATGCATATATCAAATATACTGAGTGAAGGTGAGTTAGATCAATCTTCAGTTGTTAAGGATTACTTAACAACTGCCACCGATGGGAAAGAATATAACGTGACTTTTTATTCGTTGGATATGATTTTGGCGGTTGGGTTTCGTGTGCGTAGTAAACGCGGTACTCAATTCAGGATATGGGCAAATCGAAATCTGAAGGATTATATGATTAAAGGGTTTGTGATGGATGATGAGCGTTTAAAAAACCCAGATGGCAGGCCTGATTATTTTGATGAATTATTGGAACGAATACGGGATATTCGCGCCTCGGAAAAACGTTTCTATCAAAAAATAAAAGATTTGTTTTCATTAAGCAGCGATTATGATCCTGATGATAAATCAACCCAAATGTTTTTTGCCGAAACACAAAATAAACTTCATTATGCTGTAACGGGACAAACGGCTGCGGAATTGATTGTTTCCCGGGCAAATGCCGGGAAACCAAATATGAATTTAACATCATGGAAAGGTTCAATCGTCCGGAAACAAGACATTTATGTTGCTAAAAATTATTTAACGAATGATGAAATTGATACATTAAACCGATTAGTTGTGATATTTCTTGAAAGTGCTGAACTAAGGGTTAAAAATCGTATGGATATAACAATGTCTTTTTGGCGTGAGACTGTCGACAGGGTTCTTGATTTACATGATAAAAATATATTAACGCATGCAGGTTCGGTAAGTAAATCAGAAATGGAAAAACAAGTGGGCGGAATTTATGCCGATTTTGATAAACGAAGAAAGGAGTTTGAAGCGCTTCAAGCTGACAATGAAGAATTAGAAGAGCTAAAGAGATTAGAACAGGAGATAAAGAGTAAAAAGAAAAAATAGTTGATGTTTATCAAGATGCCATAGGACGTTGCCCTTTCAGGGCGCAATTATGGGTGATTTTTGTATTCCCCAAGGCGTTGCCATTGGGCTGAATAAAGCTGGGCTTTCAGCCCGGGATGATAGGAATTTTTTGTTGCTGTGCCATGATGCGCGCCGGGAGTTCCCCCTGAAGGGGGTCAGGGGGCATGCGTAAGGTTATTTGCTAACTACAAATTATTTGGGTCGCCTCATTCATGGTTTCGTAAATGTTTTTTATTTGCCCTTTCAGGGCGCAAATATGGAGATGTCCGTGTCCCCAAGGCGTTGCCATTGGGCTGAATTAAGTTGGGCTTTCAGCCCGTAAAGCAATGACAGATTACCCGAAATATTTTGTTACTGCGCCACGATGCGCGTAAGTGGTTCCCCTTAAAGGGGGGCATGCGTAAGGTTATTTGCTAACTTATTTGGCTCACCCCATTCATGTTTTCGTAAATGTTTTTTATTTGCCCTTTCAGGGCGCAAATATGGAGATGCCTGTTTACCCAAGGCGTTGCCGTTGGGCTGAATTAAGCTGGGCTTTCAGCCTGGAATGATAGGAATTTTATGCGCGTGGGCAGTTCCCCCTGAAGGGGGTCAGGGGGGTGTGAGGGCTTTTGGGGATGTATGTTGGCAAGCGCTTCCTGGTTTCTGCCCCCCTCGGTCCCCCCTTGAGGGGGGATGTGGCATAGCACTTCATGGTTTTTATGTTTCACTAGTATTTTGGTTGTTTCGTAAATGTGTTAATTGCTTTGCCAGGCGCCGGGAGTTCCCCCTGAAGGGGGTCAGGGGGAATGCGTTGGGTTATTTGCTAACTACAAATTATTAGACTCGCTCCATCCATGTTTTCGTAAATGTTTTTTATTTGCCCTTTCAGGGCGCAATTATGGGTGATTTTTGTATTTCCCAAGGCGTTGCCATTGGGCTGAATTAAGCTGGGCTTTCAGTCCGTAAAGCAATGACAGATTACCCGAAATATTTTGTTACTGCGCCCCGTAGTTTGACTACCAAATTCCGAGCGTAAGTGGTTCCCCCTAAAGGGGGCAGGGGGCATGGGGCGTAGTGTTTGCCCAATTTTAAACTACAAATAATACAAAATATTACCTGTAACGAAAGATGTGAGGTTTATTCGAAAATACAACAAACCCCAGACTTAGCCTGGGGTTGAAGTTGGTCGCTCTTTCGGACGTTAACTAAATAGAGTCTGTCCATAAAGTCGGGAGTTTGAGCTATAAAGTTCAAATTCAAGGTTTGCGCAGCTCGAAAAATGTGAGTTTACTCCCGTAAATGACCATTTTGAGAGCAAGCGTAACGCAGAAGTTGGACTTTACAGACAGACTCTAAATGAGGTATGAAAAAGGATATTCATTAGACTCATCAGATGACCAGATCTAATTAAAATATCCCTGCTAACTGTTCAATGTTCACTGTTTAATTTTATCAGCCATTGCCACAGCGACAGCGCGGCAGGCTTCATATTTGTCTTCTTTGAGTGCATGTTTTTGTTCCACTGGCGTGCCAACAGTTTCCCATTTTACCTTTTCGGCGAAGGCGTTTAGTTTTTTTACGGCGGCACCGGCCCATGTGAACGACCCAAAGGTTGCCAGATAGTGGTTCTGAACGCCCATGTGTTCCAGCTTATTTACCAGCGACTCCATATTGGGGTGCAGTTCGTTGTTATAGGTGGGGCTGCCTAAAATGACACCTTTATATTTGAAGATATCGGAGATGATGTGCGAGGCATGGGTCTTTGATACGTCGTACATACGGATGGCTTTGATGCCTTGCAATGCCAATTCACGGGCTATTACTTCGGCCATCTCTTCGGTATAGCCATACATCGATGCGTAGGCTATAACCACGCCCTTTCCGGCTTCGTAACGGCTCCACTGGTCGTACATCTCTATCATATCGGCGATGTGACTGCGCAGGATGGGGCCATGCGTGGCGGCAATTATTTTGATGTCGAGAGCTTTTAATTTCTCCAGCGCTTTTTGCACCGGGCTGCCGTATTTGCCAACAATATTGGAGTAATACCGCCGCATCTCATCCACAAAATATTCGAATTCTATTTCATCGTCGAAGATGCCACCATCAAGTGTTCCGAAGCTGCCAAAGGCATCGCCTGAAAAAACAATGCCATTGGAGGCTTCCCATGTTATCATTGTCTCGGGCCAGTGAACCATAGGTATCATGTAGAATTGAAGGGTGTGTTTACCGATGTTCAGCGTGTCGCCTTCAGCTACTTCTATAAAATGGTCGTTGATACCAAAGAAGCCTGCTACCATAGGGCCTGTTTTTTTATTGCCGACAAGTTGCATGTTGGGATACAACTTCGTCAGTAACTCTATGGAGCCGGCGTGGTCGGGCTCCATGTGGTTGATTACCAGGTAATCGATGGGTTTGTCGCCGATGATGGACTTTATTTTTTTTAGGAATTTGTCGATATGACCAATTTCGACGGTATCGATAAGGGTCGTCTTCTCATCGTTGATCAGATAACTGTTATAGGCGATGCCTCTTTCGAGGGGCCACATATTTTCAAAGAGGTTGGTGCGTCGGTCGTTGACGCCTACATAATAAATAGCATCAGATAAATTAACAGGTTGATACATGTTTTCTTGTTTTCCGGTTATTATATGTTTATTTCTTTTTTTTAAGCAGCCAGACGTCACTGTATTGTTCATATTGCCGACGTATCTGGCTAATGCGATCACGAGTTGCCATTTCATCGTTAAAGGCTGCTACTGAAACACGGTAAAAGCCTATTTCACTTTTCAGAATAACAGGTGTAAAGCCTTGTGCTATCAGTTGTGTCTTGAAATTACGTGCATTTTCCAATGATTGGAAGGAGCCTATGATCACATAGTAGTTGAAGTCAGGGCCTTCGTTTTCAATGGTCTCAACGCGTTCTTCGCGCACCACTATTTTGGGTTGCGGCGTTGTTACGGCTGCGGGTTCGGGTTTTACCACGATTTTTGGTTCAGGCGTTGTTCTTACCACCACTTTGGGTTCCGGGTCTGTTTTTGCAACTACTTTAGGCTTTGTGGTATTGCCGTAAACATCGTCAACGCTGCTAAAACTTGTTGAACCCTTCCGCCAGCTGGCACACGATACCAGTAGCATGGTTGCTGCAATCAATGTTATGTTTTTAAGTGTCATATCTGTTTAATTTAAATAATTGACTCCGGCAGATAAAAAGTTATTTGACCGGCGTAAATGAATATTGGTACATTCTGAATTGCCCTTTATTTCTGAAATTTACGATCGTTGCCGGTTTTTTATTTTTGCTGCCATATATTTTCTGTTAAGTTTACCGGCAAAGATAATTGAACCGATGCGATTATTCAATCTCGACTCTTTTTATTTATTTTGTCATTGTTTATTGGGCGTTTATATAACAAAGTTTAAGACTTTGTCGGGAAAGTCCGGCTTTGTGAATAACGGGTATGGCCTTAATCATTTTATAACATATTAGAAAAAGATGCAGATCAAACATACTACGAATAGAATGAAAAAGACAGTTATCGTACTGTTTGTCCTTTCGGCGATTTTATTGGCCGTATTGTTGGCCTCCCTGAAATATTACCGGATGTTTTTTGGCCCCAATGTGGTGCATTCGGGTGAGGGGCCTGTGGAATTGTTTATTCCTTCCAATCCTTCGTACGACGAGGTTTTGGCATTGATCACTTATAGCGGTGCTTTGAAGGATGTGAAGGCCTTTGACTGTGTGGCCCGTCGTAAGGGATACGACCGGCATACCCATGGCGGTCGCTATTTGTTGCGTGAGGGGATGAGTAATAATGATCTGGTTAATAAATTGAGAGGCGGCTACCAGACGGCTGTAAAAATTACGTTTAATAATATCCGCACTGCGGACAATCTGGCCGGTATATTGGCGCGTGGTCTGGAGCCCGATTCGATTGCTTTTTTGACGGCCTTTCGTAACGACAGTCTGCTGAGTACGATGAATCTTTCGCGTGAAACGCTTTTGGCCTGTATTCTTCCCAATACCTATGAAATGTGGTGGACCACCACGCCCGAGGCTTTTTTGAAACGAATGAAACAGGAGAACCTGAAATTTTGGAACGATGAACGCCGGCAAAAGGCGGCGGCCATTGGTTTAACTCCCGAAGAGGTGGCTACTTTGGCATCAATAGTGGATGAGGAAACCATAAAACGGGACGAAAAACCCCGCGTGGCTGGTCTTTATCTGAATCGTTTGAAGAAAGGCATGCGGCTGCAGGCTGATCCGACCATTAAATTTGTGTTGGGCGATTTTACCGTTAAACGTATTCTTACCAAAGATCTGGAAATTGATTCCCCCTATAACACTTATATGTATGCCGGTTTGCCTCCGGGGCCTATTCGTATGCCTTCGGTTGCCGGCATTGATGCGGTTTTGAATTATGAGGTGCACGATTATTTGTATATGTGTGCCCGTGAAGACTTTACAGGTTATCATCGTTTTGCACGTACCTTGCGGCAGCATAATGTTAATGCGGCCAAATATCGACGGGCACTGCGGCAACTGAGGATATACCGTTAGTTATTGTGGTATTTAGTTCGTGTTTGTCTATAAAGTCAACTTCTGCGTTATGCTTGTCATAAAAACAGTCATTTACGAAAAGTAAACTTCTTGATTTTTATGACTTCGCAAGCCTTGAATTTGAACTTTATATTTCAAACACTTCGTTTATGGAGAAGCTCTGGTTTGTGTTCGTCTATAAAGTCAACTTCTGCGTTATGCTTGTTCTCAGAATGTTTATTTACGGGAGTAAATTTATATTTCACGGCCGGAGGTACAGTTATATGCATGTAATAATTGAGTTGCCCTTTCAGGGCGCTAATCTCTGGCTATGTTATTTTCCCCAAGGCGTTGCCATTGGGCTGAATTAACCTGGGCTTTCAGCCCGTATAGCAATGAGGGATAACAGGAATTATTTGTTGCTACGCCATGATGCGCGTAAGAGGTTTCCCCTCAAGGGGGGCAGGGGGGTGTGAGTTTTTTTTGGGGTGGATGCTGGCAAGCGCTTTCTGGTTTCTGCCCCCCTCGGTCCCCCCTTGAGGGGGGATGTGGCATAGCACTTTCTGGTTTTTTGTGTTTCACTAGTATTTGTGTTGCTTCGTAAATGTGTCAGGTGCTTTGCCCGGCGCGAGGGGAGTTCCCCCTTAAGGGAGTCAGGGGGCGCGCGATGTATTGTTTGCTTTTTTTAACAACGAATTATCCTAATTATGGGCAGGTGTGATATAAGTTGGCAAACAATGACAGTCGAAGTTGTTAGAGTAATAGTTTTCCTTAATTTTGTGGGTTAGCAAAATATTATTCAGTATGGCAAGAAAACAAAAGAAATCCGTAAAAGGGAAAAAATCGGTTGGTTCACTACGCGAAGGATTTAAAAATGACAAGTTTAAATTTGCGTTAGGGTTGATTACGGTAGCCTTTTCTCTCTTTTTGACATTGGCATTTCTTTCATTTTTCGGTACCGGCTCTGCCGACCGTAGTAAGTTTGACCTCCCGTTTTGGGATCTGGTAACCGATGCCTCTATTCGTGTGGATAATATCACCGGAAAAATGGGCGCTTTTCTGGCCGACCTGATGATTAATGAGTGGTTTGGTGTGGCGTCGTTTTCCATTATACTGATATTGTTTGTGGTGGGGATGCGTCTGTTGGGAGCCCGTGTTCTACCCATCAAAAAGACCATTTTTCATGCTGCTTTAATTACCATCTGGCTATCGGTCACGCTGGGCTTTTTGTTTATCCATACCCCTTACGATCGTTATTTGTTGTTGGGCGGCGCACATGGCTATTTTGTCAGCAGCTGGTTGAAGTCGGCGCTGGGGTGGGTCGGAACTTTAATTTTTTTGCTTTTGGCGTTGGGTATCTATCTGGCGGTGTATGATGAGCGCTTTATACCATGGTTGAAAAATATTACCGGTATTAAGTTTAAGGAAAAGTCTCCGGTATCGGCTGCGGCTGCACCGGAGAATCCGGCACCGGTTACCAGAGTGACACCACCTGTGGAGGAGGAGGTTGATGACCCCGGTTCTCTGGCCATGAAATTTGAGGTCCGGCAGACCCCGGAGAAAAAAGAGGACAAAGAGACCGACTCGTCGCAACTTGAGTTTAAAGTGGCAACAGCGATCAATGAAGAGGCCACGAATCAGAACGAGAATGTACCACAGGGTGATTACGATCCTACGCTGGATTTGTCATCCTACAAAATGCCAACATTTAATATGTTGGCCGACCATGCCGGAGAGATAAAACAGGTGTCGGAACAGGAGTTGATTGACAACAAGAATCAGATTGTCAAGACCCTGGAAGATTATAAAATTCAGATCAGATCCATACAGGCTACGGTAGGGCCTACAATTACCTTATATGAGATTGTGCCAATGCCGGGTGTCCGGATTTCAAAAATAAAAAGTCTGGAAGATGACATAGCGCTTTCGTTGTCTGCACTGGGTATACGGATTATTGCGCCCATACCGGGCAAGGGAACCATCGGTATTGAAGTGCCTAATTCGGAGCCGCAGATTGTGTCGATGCGCTCCATCATCACCTCCAAAAAGTTTCAGACGTCGAAATTTGAATTACCGGTGGCTTTGGGGAAGACCATTGCCAATGAAACTTTTGTCTTTGATTTGGCCAAAGCGCCTCACCTTTTGGTGGCCGGGGCAACCGGTCAGGGTAAATCGGTTGGTCTGAACGCTATTATTACCTCTTTGCTGTATAAGAAACATCCGTCGCAATTAAAATTTGTGCTGGTCGATCCCAAAAAGGTGGAGTTGAATATTTACAGTAAGCTGGAGCGTCATTTCCTGGCTAAGATGCCCGACGAGGAAGATCCAATCATTACGGATGTGCAACGGGTGGTAAGCACGTTACATTCGTTGACTATTGAGATGGAAGACCGGTATGAATTGCTGAAAAAGGCTCATACCCGTAACATTAAAGAGTACAATCATAAATTTATAAAGCGGGAGTTGAATCCCGAAAAGGGGCATCGCTTTTTGCCATACATTGTCGTGATTATTGATGAGTTTGCGGATCTGATCATGACAGCCGGCAAGGAAGTGGAATTACCCATTGCGCGTATCGCCCAGTTGGCAAGGGCGGTTGGGCTTCACATGATCATCGCTACCCAGCGTCCATCAACCAATATTATAACCGGGGTTATAAAGGCAAACTTTCCCACACGTATTGCCTTTAAAGTGGCCTCGATGATTGATAGCCGTACCATCCTGGATTCGCCCGGAGCCAATCATCTCATTGGTCGTGGTGACATGCTTATTTCGCAAGGCAGCGATTTAATACGTGTACAATGTGCCTTTGTGGATACGCCGGAGGTGGAAGCTATTAACGAGTTTATTGGTTCACAAAGGGGGTATGCAACGGCCTTTTTACTGCCCGAATATGTGGGTGAGGGCAGTGCGCAGGAACCCGGAGAGGTGGATTTGAGTAAGCGTGATCCCATGTTTGAAGATGCGGCACGTGTGGTGGTGGCCAACCAGTCGGGCTCTACATCGCTTATTCAGCGCCGTTTTTCAATAGGGTATAACCGCGCCGGACGTATCATTGATCAATTGGAGGCCGCCGGTATTGTCGGTCCCTTTGAAGGGAGTAAAGCCCGCCAGGTGCTGGTGGCAGATGAACTGCAACTGGAAGGGGTGCTTAATCAGTTTAAATAGTGTTTGTCTATAAAGTCAACTTCTGCGTTACGCTTGTCATAAAAACAGTCATTTACGAAAAGTAAACTCCTTGATTTTTATGACTTCGCAAGCCTTGAATTTGAACTTTATATTTAAAATCATTGGTGTCCGGTAAAAATTTAGAGAAATGATTAGAACCCAGCTCTAATGTGAGAGCCATGAATTTTAGGAGATATTGGGGTTGCTTTCCGCCTCAGGAAATTTCCGTTTCAAACTCTCGCCTTTATGGATTAGCACAAAATTGATGGTATAGTTATTGCTATTGCCGATGAAACGAAATTATCAATTATTAATTTGAATATTTTTATGATGAGAAATGTTATAACAGCCTTGATTTTCCTGATGATTACTGCGGTATCGTCGGCACAGAGTCCAGAAGTGCTCAAAGCCAAGAGTATTTTAGATAAGGTAGCCAGCAAAACCAAAAGCTATTCAAGCATAAAAGCAGATTTTTTGTTTACCCTTGAAAATAAACAGGCCGATGTCACGGACACACATCAGGGATCTATCATTCTTAAAGGTGATAAGTATAAAGTCAATATAATGGGTACCGACAGTTATTTTGATGGCAAAACTATGTGGTTACACATGATTGACGCCAATGAAGTTAATATCACCGATCCTTCGATGATGGAGGATGAGATGCTGAATCCGGTAAGCCTGTTTTCCAACTACGAAAAGGGATTTAATTACATCTACGACGGTGAGACTACCATTGATGGGAAAGTGATGGATATTATTGATTTATTCCCCAGTCAACGCGATAAGTCTTACTCGCGCATCAAGCTTTATTTTAATCGCGATAACCGGCAGATAACTCGTGTTAAGCAGGTTGGAAAAGATGGTAATAACTATATTATTGATGTTAAGTCGATGGTTGTCAATACGCCGGTTGAAGATTCTGTTTTTCATTTCGATCCCGTTAAACATCCCGGGGTAGAGGTTATTGATTTAAGATAAAATTTTGGCGGGAGAGGTGAACCCATGTGTCATTTTTTAGTACGGGAACAATGCTGATTTGCTGACATTGTATGTGTTGGTATCGGCTAATAGTCAGGTGAATGATAAAAAACGTTAATGAGAAAAGACATAAAAATACCGGAAGTAATAAGTTCAAGGACTGAATACAAACGAAAATTTGGTTTGTGGGAAATGTACCGGTCCCTTATTATGATTCCGGGTGCTGCGGCAAAGATGATTGGAAACAGTAAAAAGAAATTAATCAGCAAGCATTTTATTGAGCGATTGCAATTGGCTGTGACTGAAGTGAACGGATGTGCTGCCTGCTCGTACGCCCATACTTATATGGCATTGAAACAAGGCATGAGCAACGAAGAAATAAATAGCTTTTTAAGTGGGGATGGTACATTTATAAAAGAAGAAGAAGCCAAAGCAATTGTTTTTGCTCAACATTTTGCAGAATCGCGTGGATTTCCAAAAAAAGAGGCTTATCAATCAATAATATCCGAATACGGTGAAGAAAAAGCTCAAATCATTCTTTCGGCTGCACAAATAATGATTGTGGGAAATATTTATGGAATTCCTTATAGCGCATTACAATCACGACTGAAGGGGCATCCATATAAAGACAGCTCGTTGGTTTATGAATTAGGGATGCAGCTAGCCGGATTTATTTTATTCCCGATTGCATTGATTCATGGTTTTTTACGAGTTCTTATGGGGTTTTCGAACGTACGGCTTGATGAAAGTACTACAAACGAATAGCGTTATCATTTGATTTTGAATTAAAGAGTCGTTTTATGTGTGACGTTTAACCCGACAAACAATGATTTATTTAAAGAGAGTAGCGTGAAATTTTTGAAGTTTGATAAGTTTGTGCCGGCTTTGCTGGCAATGATCTTCATCGCCCGGGTTTTTCCCGGGCCTGCTGTTTATGACGGGCCCGTTACACTGCATAACGTGGCCGATGTTGGTATTACATTAATATTCTTTTTTTACGGTCTGAAGCTTAGTCCGCGCAAGCTACGACAGGATTTGGGTAACTGGCGGTTGCATTTATTGGTGCAGCTTTCAACCTTTGTTTTATTTCCTTTGTTGGTGTTGCCATTTTTTCTGGCATTTGGCAATGGCGATTCCCATTTGCTTTGGTTGGGCTTCTTTTTTTTGGCCACCTTACCGTCTACGGTATCGTCGTCGGTGGTGATGGTGTCAATCGCCAGGGGCAATGTTCCGGGGGCTATTTTTAACGCCACTGTATCGAGTCTGGCAGGTATTTTTATTACTCCGTTATTGATGGGGTTGGTTATAAGTGCGGGTCCGCTTTCCATCGGGTCGCTTTCAGGGATTCTTTTAAAGCTGGTTTCGCAGGTTTTAATGCCTGTTATTGTCGGATTGTTGCTGAATCGTTTTTGGGGCCATTGGGCACAGAATAGAGCGGCGTTTTTAAAGAATTTTGATCAGTCGGTTATTTTACTGGTGGTTTATTTGTCGTTTGGTAAATCGTTTACGGCCGGTTATTTTGACAATACCGGATGGGGCGACTTGCTGCTTGTTTTTATGGGGACGGTAGCCCTTTTTTTTACGGTTTATTTTATCGTCAGCCGTCTGGCTGTTCGGTTTCGGTTTTCGCGTGAGGATACTATTACGGCCTCTTTTTCCGGATCGAAGAAGTCGTTGATTCATGGAACTGTGATGTCAGGCGTTCTTTTTTCGGGTGTGGCCGGTACCGGGTTGATTTTATTGCCATTAATGATATATCATGCGATGCAATTGGTCGTGGTGGGTTTTTTGGCGAAACGATTCTCTAAGCAAAAAGGTAATTAAATGAAGAAACCCCTGTAGGTTGTAAACGGGAACAACGCTGGGACAGGGGTTTCTGGTCAGGGGACGTTTAAATGATTATTGTTTAAGGGTAGGGTTGATCAACAATCATTTTGAACATCTTAAATGTTGTTGTTGATAATAGTCTGTTTTATATTTTCGTTCTAAACGTTCGTAAAAATAGCTTTTATACCGATAGGTTTATTAAATGATTGATTAACGTCACTGTTTTGTTGACAATTGTCATGTTTTTAGTGGTGAACGTTTTTTTGTGATTATAATTAGTTTATTTTTTATGTTATATAAAGTTGCTTGTTTGTCCTTTATGATTTTGTCTGATTGTAATTTATGATTTTTTTGGGGCGTGATTTTATAGGATTCAGCAACAATTTATTCATTACTCAACCAATTTAAATTGTACTACATTTGCGGCATGTCAAGTACAAAGAAGAATCAAAAGGATATTCTCGCAAAATTGAATATCGGGCAGCTTAATCCAATGCAGCAAGAAGCGCAGTTGGCTATTAATTCCAATTCTGATGTTGTTTTGCTTTCTCCTACTGGAACAGGTAAGACGCTTGCTTTTCTTTTACCTGTTGTTGCGCAACTTGACGCTGCATGTCCCGAAGTGCAGGCGCTTGTTTTGGTCCCGTCGCGTGAGTTGGCGATTCAAATAGAACAGGTGATTCGTGAAATGGGGACAGGTTATAAAGCCAATGCTGTGTATGGTGGCAGATCCGGATCGAAAGATAAAGAGGAGTTGAAGCATCGTCCTGCCATTTTGATTGGTACGCCGGGACGTGTTGCTGATCACATGCGTAGAGAACGTTTTTCGACCGAGAAAATCAGGACTATTGTGCTCGATGAATTTGATAAGTCGCTGGAAGTCGGATTCGAAAAGGAGATGACTGAGATTGTGACCGGATTACCTAATTTAAAAAAACGAATACTGACATCAGCAACCCAGAACATTGAAATTCCTGAATTTGTAGGATTGGATAAGCCTGAGATTATCAATTTTTTAAGTGAGAAAACAAGACAGTTAACCATAAAGATCGTTATTTCTCCATCAAAAAATAAGTTAGAGACCTTAGTCAAAACCTTGAGTCATATTGGTAATCATCCCGGAATTATCTTCTGTAATTTTAAAGAAACCATCCAGGAGGTGAGTGATTTCTTAACCAGACATAAGATCAATCATGGTTGTTTCTCGGGTGGTATGGAACAAAAAGACCGGGAGCGGGTACTGATAAAATTCCGAAACGGGACATATCAATTGATTGTGGCAACCGATCTGGCCGCCCGTGGGTTGGATATCCCGGAATTGAAATTCATTATTCATTATCAACTGCCACATAAGGGGTCTGAATTTACTCATCGAAACGGCCGTACGGCTCGTATGTTCAGTGATGGAACCGCTTATGTATTGAAATGGGAAAAGGAGAAGTTACCCGATTTTATTGAGGATGCTGAGATCGAAGTGTTGGAAAATGCTCCGAGGCCTGCTGATTCTGAATGGCAAACACTTTTTGTTTCTGGTGGACGTAAGGATAAAATTTCGAAGGGTGATATTGCAGGTCTTTTTTTTAAACAGGGAAAGCTCGGCAGCGATCAGTTGGGAACCATCGAACTTAAACAGGATTGTGCTTTTGTGGCAGTGAAAGCGAGCAAAGTAAATCAATTGCTAAAGTTGGTGGACAATACCCGTCTTAAAAAGAAGAAAGTCAGAGTTACTATTGTAGAATAGGATCAAAACACCAAAAATCCGGTCTTTTGTGGCCGAATTGAGAAATTATAGATGTTTTTTGTGATTTTTTACGTTTTTTTACGAATTTAGTCACTCAAAAATAAATTGGTAATATGTTTACTGTTTACTGTTTACATCAATAAGTCAAGCTTTCTGTCAATTTTAGTATAGATGAAATGGCCATAGCGATATATTTCTCATATACGATTACTCAATTTCAGAGAAGGGTACGGCCATTTTTGTTGCGTTTTATCGAATGTTTATGCAAGACTATTAATTATTTTATTGAGATGAAATGATCATGAAAAAATAAATCTCAAACATTGTGATGATTTTTTTATGTTAGTTTCATCTGACAAATCAAATTTATATCTTAACTCATGAACCAAAAACTTTTACTTTTTTTGTGGCTGTGCTTTATCACCGGCGCAAGCGCATGGGCGCAAACAGCCACCGCACCTTCTGCTGGCAGCGGTACCGAAAGCGATCCTTACCAGATTATTTCTCTCGAAAACTTGTATTGGATATCTCAAAATCAGACATCCTGGAATAGTTATTTTGAGCAAACAGCCAATATTGATGCTTCAGAAACCAGTACCTGGGACGATGGGGCTGGTTTTTCGCCCATTGGTAACAGCACAACCATGTTTACGGGAAACTACAACGGGCATGGTTATTCGATAGATGGACTGACTATTAATCGTTCATCAACTAATTATGTTGGCCTATTTGGTTATGCCAGTGGTGCAAGCATTGATAGCTTAGGGCTTACTAATGTCTATATACAAGGATATTATAATGTTGGTGGTTTGGTAGGACGTAATTTTTTATCATCACAGGTAAATAATAGTTACTCCACGGGGTATGTTTCGGGGAGTTCTTCTGTAGGTGGATTGATAGGACTTAATTATTCATCATCACGGGTAAATAATAGTTACTCCACCTGCTCGGTTTCGGGCGATGATCTTGTTGGAGGGTTGGTAGGACGTAATTCTTCATCATCACAGGTAAATATTAGTTATTCCACTGGCTTGGTTTTAGGCAGTTATGGTGTAGGTGGCTTGGTAGGATCTAATTATTCAGCAACAATAAGCGATAGTTATTACAATAGCGAAACAAGTGGTCAATCTTCTGGTTTGGGTTCAGATGATAACAGTCAAACAGTAACGGCACTTACCATAGCCCAAATGAAACAAAGCAGTCGTTTTACCGGTTGGGATTTTGAAAATAATTGGGAAATTACTGAGGGGATTTCTTTTCCACGCTTGATTGATGTGGCAGATGCGCCTGTTATTTTACCTGTTTTTAAAAAGACAGCCAAAGTAGATGTCGAATATCTCGATACCATACAAGTGGTAACCATGGATAATTCTGACGTGACCCTGGAGTTGCTAAAATCACCTGATGGAATGTTAGTTATGCAGGACAGTATTGTTAGTTGGACACCAACGGCATTGGGCGATTACGAAGTCGAAATAATGGTGAGCGATGGCGATGGCTTGTATGCTATTTCTAATTATACCATTACGGTAACTAGTTTAAGTGGACAGGGAACAGTCAGTCATCCTTTTAAAATTACGTCGCTCGACGAGTTAAGAATGTTATCCGAAACATCATCATTATGGGATGAGAGCTACTATTTTGAGCAAACAGCCGATATTGACGCTTCAGAAACCCGTAATTGGGACGATGGAGCTGGCTTTTCACCCATAGGAAATAGGACAACTCAATTTACCGGCAATTACAACGGGCATGGTTATTCGATAGATGGACTAACCATTAATCGTTCATCAACTAATTATGTTGGACTATTTGGTTATGCCAGTGGTGCAAGCATTGATAGCTTAGGGCTTACTAATGTCTATATACAAGGATATTATTATGTTGGTGGTTTGGTAGGATTTAATTCTTCAACATCACAGGTCAATAATAGTTACTCCACGGGTTCTGTTTCGGGGAGTTCTTATGCTGGTGGTTTGATAGGATATAATTCTTCATCATCACAGGTCAATAATAGTTACTCCGCCTGCTCGGTTTCGGGCTATAATTATGTTGGTGGTTTGGTTGGATATAATGATTCTCATTCATTAGTAAATAATAGTTATTCCATTGGCTCGGTTTCTGGCAGTTATGGTGTAGGTGGCTTGGTAGGATCTAATTATTCAGCAACAATAAGCGATAGTTATTACAATAGCGAGACAAGTGGTCAATCTTCCGGTTTGGGTTACGATGAGAGTAACAGTCAAACAGTAACGGCACTCACCACGGCCCAAATGAAGCAAAGCAGTCGTTTTACCGGTTGGGATTTTGAAAATAATTGGGAAATTACTGAGGGAATTTCTTTTCCACGCTTGATTAATGTGGCAGATGCGCCTGTTCTTTTACCTGTTTTTAAAGAGATAGCCAAAGTAGATGTCGAATATCTCGATACCATACAAGTGGTAATCATGGATAACCCTGCCGTTACCTTTGAATTGCTACAGTACCCTGATGGCATGTCATTGATACAGGACAGTATTGTTAGTTGGACACCAACGGCATCGGGCGATTACGAAGTCGAAATAATGGTGAGCGATGGCGATGGCTTGTATGCTATTTCTAATTATACCATTACGGTAACTAGTTTAAGTGGGCAGGGAACAGTGAGTGATCCTTTTAAAATTACGTCGCTCGACGAGTTAAGAATGTTATCCGAAACATCATCATTATGGGATAAGAGCTTCTATTTTGAGCAAACAGCCAATATTGACGCTTCAGAAACCGGTACCTGGAACGATGGAGCTGGCTTTTCTCCCATTGGTAACAGCACAACCAGGTTTACGGGAAACTACAACGGGAAAGGTTATACGATAGATGGACTAATCATTAATCGTTCATCAACTTATTATGTTGGCCTATTTGGTTATGCCAGTGGTGCAAGCATTGATAGCTTAGGGCTTACTAATGTGTATATACAAGGATCTTCTTCTGTCGGAGGTTTGGTCGGATATAATTATTCTTTATCCTCAGTAAATGATTGTTATTCCACCGGCTCGGTTTTCGGATATTCTAATGTTGGTGGTCTGGTAGGATATAATTCTTCATCCTCACAGGTAAATAATAGTTATTCCACCGGTTCGGTTTCCGGAGACAATTATGCAGGAGGCCTGGTCGGATCTAATTCTTTTTCATCATCAGTAAATGATTGTTATTCCACAGGCTCGGCTTCAGGGAGTTCTGATGTCGGAGGTTTGGTTGGATATAATAGTTATTCATCAACAATAAGCAATAGTTATTACAATAGCGAGACAAGTGGTCAATCTTCCGGTTTGGGTTACGATGAGATTGACAGTCAAACAGTAACGGCACTCACCACGGCCCAAATGAAGCAAAGCAGTCGTTTTACCGGTTGGGATTTTGAAAATAATTGGGAAATTACTGAGGGGATTTCTTTTCCACGCTTGATTAATGTGGCAGATGCGCCTGTTATTTTACCTGTTTTTAAAAAGACAGCCAAAGTAAATGTCGAATATCTCGATACCATACAAGTGGTAACCATGGATAATCCTGTCGTGACCCTGGAGTTGCTAAAATCACCTGATGGAATGTTAGTTATGCAGGATAGTATTCTTAGTTGGACACCAACAGTATTGGGCGATTACGAAGTCGAAATTAGGGTAAGTGATGGCGATGGATTGCAAGCTGTTTATAATTATACCATTACGGTAACTGATTTAAGTGGTCAGGGAACAGTGAGTGATCCTTTTAAAATTACTTCACTGGACGATTTAAAATCATTATCCGAAACATCCTCATTATGGGATAAGAGCTACTATTTTGAGCAAACAGCTGATATTGACGCTTCAGATACCCGAAATTGGAACGAAGGAGCTGGTTTTTCGCCCATTGGTAACAGTACAACCAGGTTTACGGGAAACTACAATGGGCAAGGTTATACGATAGATGGACTAACCATTAATCGTTCATCAACTTATTATGTTGGACTATTTGGTTATGCCAGTGGTGCAAGCATTGATAACTTAGGGCTTACTAATGTCTATATACAAGGATATTATTATGTTGGTGGTTTGGTAGGATTTAATTCTTCAACATCACAGGTCAATAATAGTTATTCCACCGGCTCGGTTTTCGGATATTATAATGTTGGTGGCCTGGTAGGATATAATTATTCATCATCATCAGTCAATAATAGTTATTCCACCAGTTCGGTTTCCGGAGATACTTATGCTGGTGGCCTGGTAGGATCTAATTATTTATCTTCATCAGTCAATAATAGTTATTCCATTGGCTCGGTTTCAGGAAGTTCTGATGTAGGTGGTTTGGTTGGATATAATGATTATTCATC